>JAYTIO010000588.1:0-4870 GCA_043731805.1 Pedosphaera sp.
GCTCACGCGGCACATCAGCATCGCGCCGCTGATGAACCACAACCTCGCCGGCGTGAGCGGGCACTTTTGCAGCCTCGCGCTGGGCAGCATGGACAACACGCTGCGCTTCGAGTCCACCGCCCGCGCGCTGGCCGAGGCCGTGCCGGAGATGTTCGCCCTCCCGGTCCTCTACGACCGCCTCGCGCTCTGCATCACCGACGCGCTCATCTGCCAGTATCAAGGCGAGCAGCTCACCCGGCTGCACTACGCCACGCCGCTGAACCAACTGCGTTTCTCGAAGGACCCCGTGGCGCTGGACACGCTCTCGCTCGCGGAGCTGGAAGCGCAGCGGCAGAAGGCCGGGATTCCCTCCCCGAAGTTTGCCGCCGACCTCTACAAGAACGCCGCGCTGCTCGAACTCGGCATCGGCGACGCGCGGCAGATTCGGCTGGAGATGAAGTGAGGGGCCGCCCGCCCCACGCCCGGCTTGCGGGTCTCCGCTGTTTCCAGTCGAAGCCAAGGTCGGACAAAGCTCCACAATTGTAACTTTCCAGCCCCGCGCTCCGTGCCTAAGCTGCGCTCCCTTTGACATGGAACCCACCGTCACCCCGTTCGGCCCGGAGCACTTCCTCAACCGTGAGTTGAGCTGGCTGGCCTTCAACCAGCGAGTGCTCGACGAGGCGCTCGATGCCACGACGCCGTTGCTCGAACGGGTGAAGTTCTTCTGCATCACCAGCTCGAACCTCGACGAGTTCTTCGAGGTCCGCGTGGCCGGCATCAAGCAGCAGATCGAGAGCGACGTGGTGGAGCGCAGTGTGGACGGCCTCACGGCGAGCGAGAGCTTCCGCGCCATCCACCGGCGCGTGCGCGAGCTGGTCGCGGCGCAGTTCCGCTGCTGGCGCGAGCAGCTTGTGCCCGCGCTGGCGGAGAACGGGATTCGCTTCCGCGAGGTCACGGAGCTGGACGCGGCGGACCGGCTCTGGCTGGAAAGCTACTTCCTCCAGCAAGTCTGGCCGGTGCTCACGCCGCTCGGCCTCGACCCCACGCATCCCTTTCCCCAACTGCTCAACAAGACGCTGAACCTCATCGTGCAGCTCGAGGTGGAACGCAACGGCGAAGCCCAACGCCGGCTCGCCATCGTGCAAGTGCCGCGCGCGCTGCCCCGGCTCGTGAAGCTCCCGCGCGACGACTCGCGTCAGGACTACGTCTTCCTCGCACACCTCATCGGCCACTATCTCGCCGACCTGTTTCCGGGGACGAAGCTCCTCGGGCATTGGCAGTTCCGCGCCACGCGCAACAGCGAGCTTTACATTGACGAAGAGGATTCCGCGAACCTGCTCAAGGCCGTCGAGAACGAGCTGCACAACCGCCGCAAGGGCGAGGCCGTGCGGCTGGAAGTCGCGGCTGACTGCCCGCCGGAAATTCGCGCCGAGCTGCTGGGCAAACTCAATCTCACCGAGGACGACCTCTACATCATTGACGGTCCCATCAACCCGGTGCGGCTCCTGGCCATCGTGGAGGGCGACCACTCGCCGGAGTTACGCGACGCGCCCTTCATCGCGCGCCCGGCGGCGGCGTTGCGCGACCAGCCGGACATCTTCGCCGTCGTCCGCGAGCGCGACGTGTTGCTGCACCACCCGTTCGACAGCTTCAGCAGCGTCGTTGACTTCCTCGCGCGGGCGGCGGAGGACGCGGATGTGCTCGCCATCAAGATGACGCTCTACCGCACCGGCGGCGACCCGCGCATCGTCGGCGCGCTGATGAACGCCGTGCGCAACGGCAAGCAAGTCACGGCGGTCGTCGAGCTAAAGGCGCGCTTCGACGAGGCGAACAACATCGCGTGGGCGCGGCGGCTCGAGGAGGCGGGCGTCCACGTGGTCTATGGCCTCGTGGGCTACAAGGTCCACAGCAAGATGACCCTCATCGTGCGGCGCGACCCCGATGGCATCCGCCGCTACGTCCACCTCGCCACGGGCAACTACAACGCCACGACCTCGCGCTTCTACACGGACCTCGGTCTGCTGACGTGCCGCCCGGACTTCGGCGACGACGCCTCGGCGCTCTTCAACCTGCTCACCGGCATTTGTCAGTTCCAAGGCGCGAAGAAGCTCCTCATCGCGCCCTTCGAGCTGCACAGCCGGATGCTCCAGCTCATCGAACGCGAGACCGCCAACGCCCAGCGCGGCCTGCCCGCGCGCATCATCGCCAAGATGAACTCGCTCGTGGACCGCGAGGTCATCGAGGCGCTCTACCGCGCGTCGCAAGCGGGCGTGAAGGTGGACCTCATCGTGCGCGGCGTCTGCTGCCTGCGCCCCGGCGTGCCGGACGTGAGCGAGCACATCACCGTGCGCAGCGTCGTGGACCGTTTCCTCGAGCACAGCCGCATCTTCTACTTCGAGAACGCCTGCCAGCCCGAGGTCTTCGTCGGCAGCGCGGACTGGATGCCGCGCAACTTCTTCCGCCGCGTCGAGGTCGTCTTCCCCATCGAGGACGGCAACCTGCGCGACCGCGTGAAGCGCGAGCTGCTGGACACGGTGCTCGCCGACAACGTGAAGGCGCGCGTGCTAGCGGCGGATGGCACCTATCGCCAGCTCACGCCCAAGCGCGGGGGCAAGGCCCTGCGCAGCCAGACGGAGTTCATGCGCCTGGCCGCGAGCGGCACGGTGGTGAAGCGCAAGGCCAACCAAGAGAAGAAGCGCGCCGCCGTGGTGAAGCTGCGGCCGCGGCCGTAGGAGCGCGGCCTTCAGGCCGCAGACGTGTTCTTGTGGTGCCGGCCGTCCGGACGCGCCTTTCCTTCTCAGCGTGCTGCGGCGTGAACGCCGCGCTCCGCGCACTCGCCAAAGCACCGACTGGCTGCCACTTTTTCCGTGTGCCATCGAAGCGCTCTCCTTCCCGCACCACCGTCGCTCTGCGCCGCGCTTACGCCCTCCTGCGCGCCCAGCACGGCCATCAGCACTGGTGGCCGGGCGAGACGCCGTTTGAGGTCTGCGTCGGGGCCATCCTCACGCAGAACACCTCGTGGACCAACGTCGAGCGCGCCATCGCCAACCTGAAGCGCGCGGACCTGCTGGAAGCCCGCCGGCTCTTCGCCTTGCCCGAAGCGGAACTCGCCGCGCTGCTGCGGCCCACCGGTTATTTCAACCTCAAGGCCAAGCGTCTCCGCGCCTTTCTCCGCGTGCTGGTGGAGGATTTCGCCGCGGACCTGGCTCAACTCTTCGCCGGCCCCACGCCCGTCGTGCGTGCGCGGCTGCTGGCCATCAGCGGCATCGGCCCGGAGACGGCGGACTGCCTGCTGCTCTACGCGGGCGGGCACCGGAGTTCCGTCGTGGATGCCTACACGAAACGGATTTTCCACCGGCACGGCTGGGGAGCCGGGGAGAGTTCCGAGTTCAAAGTTCAAAGTCGAACTCGCGTGCGGAATACGACGCGTTGCAAAAGCTGTGTGAGGCCGCGTTGAGCCAAGGCCCGCACGCCGGGCAACTCGACTACTGGCAGGACTATCACGCGCAGCTCGTGATGGTGGGCAAGGACTTCTGTCGCCCCCGCGAGGCCCGCTGCGAGGGGTGCCCGCTCAAGCCCCTGCTGCCGGACCACGCCAGTTTCCCGCCACCAAAAGCGAAGGGTTGAAGAGGTCTCCCTCTTCAACCCTTAAACTTTTCAACGGTTCAACTTCCCGCCTACTTCCCCTTCCACGCGCGGACGAAGTCAATGCACTGCTTCATGTCCGGCACGGAGTTGTCCCAGTTGAACTCGTATTCGAGGGAGATGTTGCCGGTGAAGTTCTGGCGCTTCAGCTCGGCGAGCACCCCGGCCATGTCCGTGATGCCGGTGCCGAAGATGGTGTCGTGCTGGCCGGGCCCGAGCGCGGCGCGCTCCTTGGCGTGCAGGCTGATGAGGCGGCCTTCGAGAATCTTCAGGCCGTCCACCGCCTTCAGCCCCGAGGTCTGCCAGTGGCCGATGTCCGCGCACGCGCCGAGGCGGGCATCGCGGCCCTTCAACAGGTCGCGGACGTATTCGGGGTTCCAAATCTTGTAGCTGGGGTCCTCGACCATTTTGCCGTCGGCGTCCTTCTTCATGCGCTTGGCGTGCTCGTGGATGCCCACGCGGATGTCGTATTCCTTCGCGAGCTTCTCCGCCGTGTCGAGCGCGTCAATGGACTCGGTGGTGACGCCGTAGAGGCCGAGCTTCTTGGCGAACTCGAAGACCTTGCGCGCGCCGGCCTCGTCCTTGGGGATGCCCACGACGCCGTAGTTCACGGCGCGGACGTTGTGCTTGGCAAGCTTCTCCTTCACGCGGGCGATGACCTCGTCGGAGGAGTCGTGACTCCACTTAATGTTCCGCTCTTCCTTGGTCAGGACTTGCCCGGGGTAGAACTCGATGACCTTGCCGCCGGCCTCGGCGGTCTTCTCGATGGCCTCGAAGACGGAGAAGCGGTTGAAGCTATAGGCCTGACAGCCGATGGCGAAGCCGTTGATGCGGGCGTCATCAGGGATGGGCGCGGCGGACGCGGGAAGCGCGGCCAGCACGGCGGTGACAAGGGCGAGGAGGGAACGGTGCAGTTTCATGTGTGTGATTTCGGACTGGCGTGGCCAGCTTATGATTCGCGGCGATTACGGCGAGGCGAAGGCGGCGGGTCAAGCCAGCATCTCACCTGCGTTGGCGGTGGCTGAAAACTCCAATTGCCAACCTCGCCCCGCACGGGTAATCCAATGTGCGTCGGACGGACTCTTGGGTTCACTCTATGTTTCGAGATATCGGCGGACTGGTTTTGATGTTCTGGCGGACGCTCCAAGCGTTGCCGCTGGCCTTTCGCCATCGGCGCAAGGTGCTGGAGCAGTTCTACGAGGTTGGCATGGGTAGTCTGCTCATGGTCTGCATCCTCTCGTTCTTC
>JAYTIO010000589.1:0-9478 GCA_043731805.1 Pedosphaera sp.
ATTCCTTCTGCGAAATGGGGTCGAACTTGTGGTCGTGGCAATTCGCGCACGCGATGGTCAAGCCGAGCCACGCGTAGCCCGTCGTCGCCACGCGGTCCACCACGGACTCGATGCGGAACTGCTCTTTGTCTATCCCGCCCTCCTGATTGATTTGCGTGTTGCGATGGAAGCCGGTGGCAACTTTCTGCTCCATCGTCGCGTTAGGCAGCATGTCGCCCGCGAGCTGCTCGATGGTGAACTGGTCGAACGGCAAATCCCGGTTCAGCGCGGCGATGACCCAATCGCGGTAGCGCCAGATGCTGCGCGGCGCATCAATGCTGTAGCCGTTCGAGTCCGCGTAACGCGCCACGTCCAGCCACCAGCGGCCCCACCGCTCGCCGTAGTGCGGCGACGCCAGCAACCGGTCCACAAGCTTCTCGTAAGCATCCGGCGACTTGTCATTCACGAACGCGTCCACCTCGGCGGGACTCGGCGGCAGACCGAGCAAGTCCAGCGCGAGCCGGCGAATCAGCGTCACACGGTCGGCCTCGGGCGAGGGCGTGAGCTGCTCCTTCGCGAGCCGGGCGCGGATGAAGGCGTCGATGGAATTGCCGATTGCCGATTGCCGATTGCCGCTTGCGGGAACAGTCGGCCGCTTCGGTGCCGTGAACGCCCAATGCACCTTGCTCCCCGGCACCTCATCCGCCGGAGCCTTCGCGCCCTCGTCAATCCACCGGCGCACCAGCGCGATGTGCGCGACGGACAGCGGCGGCTTCTTGTAAGGCATCTGCGTGATGTCCTTGTGCGTGCCGGAGATGACTTGCACCAGCAGGCTGTCGGAAGACTTGCCGGGCTTGATGGCCGGGCCGCTCTGCCCGCCCTTGATGGCAAACGCCGCCGTGTCCAGCCGAAGGCCGTGCTTGGGCTGCGACGCGCCGTGGCACTGATAACAGTGCTGCGCGAGCAACGGCTGGATTTCCTTCACGTAATCCACCGGCGCGGCGGCGACGGCGACCACGGACGCGGCGAGTGTCCCGATGGCGGCGATAAACTTCATGCGATGCAGTGACGCGAAAATATCCTGTTTCGACTGGCGTGACAGGAGGAAATTCGGCGCTGAGGAACTGCTCCCTCCAATGAACCTCTGCGCCTGTTCCGCCTCTGTGGTGTCCATCCCTGAGTTGGCACCGAGAGACGGGACGGACGCAGAGGCGGAGGTTCAGAGGAAGTAATCGGCGCTCACACTCAACCGAATCCATGCAGAAGAAACCTCACGCAAAGGACACAAAGGGCGCAAAGGGGAGGCGAGCAAGCCCACTGTATCCACCGAAGTTTCGCTCACCGTGTGGTGACTTATTTTCCTGAGCGCATCTTCCCAGTTCCTTTGCGTCCTTCGCGTCCTTTGCGTGAGGCTCTCGGCTTTGAACTGCATCGTTCTGGCTCAATCCTTGTGGTTCGTCTTCTCCGCTTCATTCGCCAGCCGCCAGCAGTGCCACATCGGGAGGAAGCCCACGACGCCGAACGCACAGTCAATCAGTCGCCAGCCCAGCGGTATCCCGCGCACCTCGCCGAACCCCAGCGCCCACGGCACCACCGCCACGCACGCCATCATCCCGAACTGGAACAGCCACTTGTTCCGCACCGGGTCGCGCCACGCGCCGATGAACGCGACCGCGATGACCACGTGCCCGAACGCCAGCCAGTCCGTGCCATAGGCGAGGAAGGGAAACTTCGCGTTCGTCTCGCGCAGCGCGTCGGCGACGCCATGAATCCAGCCCGCGAAACCATCGGTCCCCTGCCCTGCCAACCGCTCCAGCACCGCCAGCTCCGTCTCCAGCGGAATCGCCGTCAGCCCGCTGACCACGAGGCCGAAGATGAAGAACGCCGTCCACGCGCGGAGGCGGCGTAAGGTCGAGGCAAAATTAGATAACGAGTTCATGCGGTCGGTGACTGGCTGGAACTCTCGCGCGAAGCCGCCGCAGTCGCGAGCCTGGGCACACGCCGATCACGTAGCTTCAAATTGCAGAGGCAGATGAAGGCGATGAGGAAGAGCAGCGCGCTCAACAGGAAACCCTCAATCACCGTGGTGAGAAACGTGGGTAGCACCGACCCTATGTCGCCCACCCAGAGGTTCTGGCTCCGCACTGCGGGGTCCGGGCCGGCCAGCAGCGCCCTCAGCCAGCGCACGGGCTCGGCCGTGCCAATACTTCGTGTGACCGACCACGCCACTAAGCCGGCAAAATAGTCTGGCAAAAAGAACACCGTAAGAAAGCCTCCGGTCTTCATCATCGCCCCGGGCAGGGCCAGCAACGCGAGCCCGGTGCGAATCCGGGTTCCAAGCCGAATCGCGCGCCGCCACAGACTCGGCGACTCGGTCTTCGGATATGTGAACCGGGCAAACGCGGTGTAGAGCACGATGAAGAACGCCACGCCCATCAGCATCCCCACCACGCACGGCCAGTGCGCTCCGGTATTTACCATGAACGCAAAACTCGGGGCCGCGCTCACGCTCACGTGCAAGGTCCAGTGGCGTAGCGCGGCGCGGTTGAGCCACGGGAGCCGGAGGGTGTCGGTGGTGGGATGGGGAGTGGGGTTCATGGTAGTAGGGGAATCAAGGCGCACTCCCGAGTTGTGCCTCACGCAAAGGACGCGGAGGGCGCAACGGGGAGCGATTGGTTTGGCTGGTTTGAGCGGAACTTTCCTTTGCGGCCTTCGCGGCCTTTGCGTGAGGCAGGGCTGCTGCTTTCAGCGGCGGGCGGGCGGGTCGCTGAGGTGCGTGCCCCAGTGGCTGACGAAGAACTTTTTCTCCGTCGGCAGGAAGGCGTCGCTGGTGCCGAGGATGGGCCGGAGGGCCGCCGTCATTTGCAGCAGCACGAGCAGGAAGAGGATGACCCACACGCGCAGGCCACCGCCGAACTGCGCGTTGAGCTGCTCGAAGCCGCGCGCGAGGAACTTCATGCCGAAGCCCACCGCGATGGCGGCGAAGAGGAGGTGCAGCACGCCCATCGCGGCGAGGGAATCCGTGCTTTGCGAGAAGACCCACGCCACCGGCGCGAAGCCGATGAGCAGCACAGTGGTGAGCGCGAGCAGTCCCGCCACGAGGCCGCAGACTTCCGCGAGGCGCGTGTGCGCGCCGCTCAGGCACGCGAAGATGTAAAGGCTCGGCAGGCAGATGAGGCCCGAGAGCAAGAGTCCGCCGGCAATCTTCACCGGCGCGGCCCAAAGCTGGTCGCCACCGGAGAAGGTGCCGACCACCAGCCCGTAGGCGAGCGCGCCGAGGATGGCGATTCCCAGCAGCCCGAGCGTGAGCTGCAATTGCCCGGCTTGCGTGAGCTGGAACCACACGCGTCGCGGCTGGCGCAGCAGGGCTTCGCTGGCGGCGAAGGGGTTGCCGATGGGCACGCGTTCGGCGGAGTCAGAGCCGGGCGCGCCGGGGAGCGGTGGCGGTGGCACGGCGACTGATGCCGGGGGCGTGACGGTGGAGCCGGGAGCCGGCTGTTCGGGTGGAAGCGGTGGTGTGTTTTGCATAGTTTATTTGGGTTGTTGTTCACTCGAGAAAGAGGCAGCGCAGCGAGTAGAAGACTGCTTCGTAGAAACTGCCTTTGAGTGGTTCGTCGCGGAGGAATTGCACGGGCAGGCCGGGCGAGCCGATGAAGGGGCGGAGATTCCACGCGAGCTGGCCGCCGCCTGGAACGAGCAAGGAAACCAAAATTGACTTCGCCGCCACCGCCGGCATCGGGCATCCTTGCGGCAACGACACCATGAAAAAGCGTATCTGGAAAATTGCCGGCATCAACTTCGACCACTTCCACATGGGGGACTTGCTCCGCTATGCACACGAGCATCCGAACGCGGAGGTCGTGGGCGTGAGCGATGAGCAACCGGCGCGGATGGAGGAGGTCGTGCGCAAGGGACTCGTGGCGCGGGAGCGGGCGTTCACGGACTACCGGGCGTGCTTGGAGCAGACGAAGCCGGACGTGGTCATCCTTTGTCCGGCCGCGTCGAAGCATGGCGAGTGGGTGAAGAAGGTCGCGCCTTACGGGCCGCACATCATGGTGGAGAAGCCCTTCGCCGGGACGTTGAAGGAGGCGGATGCGATGGTCGCGGCGATGCCGAAGGACCGGACGTTGATGATTAACTGGCCGTTGCAATGGGTGCGCTCGATGCGCAAGGCGCATGAACTGGTCGAGCGCGGGACCATCGGCGAGGTGACGAATGTCTGGCACTTCGGCGGCAATCGCGGGCCGCTCTTCCACGGCGCAGACAAGGATGAGAAGACGGCGGGGCAGGTGGCCATGGAGAAGCCCGGCTCGTGGTTTTACAAGCGGGCGCACGGCGGCGGGTCGTTGCTGGATTACCTCGGTTACGGCACGACGCTGGGCACTTGGTATCAGGGCGGCAAGCGGCCGCTGGAAGTCACCGCCACGGTGGATGAGCCGGCGGGGCTGGAAGTGGACGAGCACAGCATCGTGGTGGCGCGCTACGCGCACGGACTGTCGAAGTTCGAGACGCGTTGGGGGACGTTCACGGACCCGTGGACGATGCAGCCGCAGCCGAGGTGCGGGTTCGTCATCGCGGGCACGGAGGGGACCATCAGCAACTACGACTACGATGACTTCGTGACGGTGCAGACGCGCAAGCGTCCCCTGCCCCACCCGATTGCGGCGCCGGCAACGAAGGCTCCGCACCAAAATCCGGTGCAGTATCTCCTACACTGTCTCGACACAGGCACGCCGCTGGAGGGGCCGGTGAGCTTGCGCATCAGCCGCATCGGGCAAGAGATTGTAGACGCGGCGGTGCGGAGCGCGAAGCTGAAGCGGGCGGTGAAGCTCGCGGCGTGAAGGACTACTTCTTCTTCGGCGGGGACGGTGGTGGTGGCGGCGAGAAGGTATCCGTGCGAAAGGGCGACGCGGGCAGGCCGGCTTTGTTGAACAGGTTCACTACCGGGAAGTCCGCCCAGCCGTAGCGCACAGCGACGGGCTGGGGCACGGCGGCGGCACTCACCACGACGGAGTTGTCCGGCTGAATCTGCGCCTCGGCCCAGGCGAACTTCTTGTCCGCGCCGGCCACGGCGAAACCAGTGAGTTTACCACCACGGGCTTCGAGGCCGGCTCCGACGTGGTCGAACTGCAACTTCACCTTCGCGCCCTCCACGGCCAACTCGCGGAACACCGGGCCGCTGAACGCCACCTTCTCCCGATAGGCCACGGCGCGCGCCGCCAGCGCGAGGCGCGCACCGACGGGAGCTTTGTTCGCCGGCGTGGGGTCATCCTGCGCGCCGACATCAGTGGTGACGACCAGCGCGAAGTTCGGCACGGCCTTCGCGGCGAGGGACTGCGCTTCGCGGAGGCGTGCCCAGTCGGAGTCTTCTGGTGCGGCAGTGATTTGCTCCAGCGAGCGGCTGCGGTTCTTGTCGAAGGGCGCGAGCTGAACGGCGAGGAACGGGAAGTCGCCCTGACCCCACGCCTGTCGCCAGCCTTTGATGAGCTCGGGGAAGAGCACGCGATACTGGGCGGCGCGGTCCGCGTTGACCTCGCCTTGATACGTGATGACGCCACGGATGCCGTAGGCCACGAGTGGCGCGACCATGCCGTTGAACAACTCCGCGCCCAGCCAGGTGGGCAGCACCGGAGCCTTCGGCGGCGGGGAGGTAGCGCGCTTGCCTTGCTTCTTCATTTCCTCGGTCTCGCTGTTGAACTTCTGCACGGCGGCGGCGTAATCCCCGCGCATCCGCTCGAAGCGCTCGACGAAATCGCGGCGCAACTCGGGGTGGTCGTTCAAGGTGTTGCGCGTCGCCCACGCCTCCGTCGGCGTGCCGCCTTGCGCCGTCGCCATCAGCCCAATGGGCACGCCGATGGCCTTCTGCAAATCGCGTCCGAAATAGTAGCCCACAGCGGAGAAGGCTCCCGGTGTGCGACACTCCTGCCACGAAACACGGAGGTCGCTGAGCGGTTCGTTCGCCTTGGCGCGCGGGACGGTGAAGATGCGGATGAGCGGGTGACTGGCGACGGCCAGTTCCTTCTCCGCGTCGGCGGACTTGTTGAGCGGGAACTCCATGTTCGCCGTGCCGGTGCAAACCCACACGTCGCCCACGAGGACGTTCTTACGCTCGACGCGGTTCTTGCCCTGCACCACGAGCGACGCGGGCGTGGCGCTGGCCTTGAACGGGCCGAGCTTCACCTGCCAGCGGCTCGAGGGATTGGGCAACTGGCGGAACGCGGTGACGCTGGCCTTCTGCCCTTGGAATTCGACCGTCACCATCTCGCCCTCGTCGGCCCAACCCCAGAAGGTCAGGGGCAGGTCGCGCTGGAGCACCATGTTGTCCGAGAAGATGCCGGGCAGCTTCACGTCGGCGCGGACCAGGGCGGGCGCGAGGAGCACGGTCAGGAGCAGCGCGGTGCCCCAACCGGCGCGGCGCAGAGAGGCGGGATTCATGGTGGTGATTCAACGCTCCGCCACCAAAAGGTCAACGCGGAAAACGGCGTCAGCGCCCGCGATTGGCCCGCCAGAGCAGCCACGCGCCCAGACCTTGGAAGAGGAAGTTGGGCGCCCACACGATAAGGTGCGGATACATCTGCGGGCGCGTCTCCCACGACTGGCCGAGGATGATGAAGCTGTAATAGACCGCGGTGAGCAGCAGCGCCGCCGCGATGCCGAAGCTCGTCTCGCGCCGATGCCCGCGCAGGCCCAGCGGTATGCCGATGAGGGTGAAGCTGATGCAGGCGAAGGAGAAGGAGACTTGCCGGTGCAGGTTCACCAGCACCGGCGTGACATCCAGGGCACGGGCCTGGAGTTCACGCCGCTCGGCGCACAACTGGCGGAAGGTCATCTCGCTGAGTTTTGGCTGGGCGAGTGACGGCTGCGCGCCAGACAGGTCGAGGGGCACGGGCGGGGCCTCGTCGAAGAAGACCGGGCTTAACTCACCCACGGCATTCGTGGCCGCCCCGCCTTCCCCCGCCTGCGCGCGGGTGAAGATCTCGGCCTCAAAGAGCTGGAGGATGATTTCCTGCTTCGCGGGGTTGGCCACCACCCGGCCCCGTCGGGCATGGATACGTTTCACCAACTGCCCATCGCGCATCTCGTAGAGCAGCACCCGCTCAAACTCGGTTTCACTGCGCCGCTTGCCGATGTAGATGGTCCAGCCGGGAAAGTCCGTGATGTAACGCTGCTCGACCAGGAGCGCCGTGGGCCGGGCCAGGAGAAACGCCGCCGTCATCTCCTTGAACGCCACGCGGCAGCGCGGCGCGATTTCCAGCGTGGCATACGCGGACACGCCGCTGGCCAGCACCCCAATCCACAGCACCGGCGTGACCAGCGCCAGCAGGCTCACCCCGCCCGCCCGCACCGCCGTCAGCTCTTGGTCCGCGCTCAACCGCCCGAAGACCAGCAGCGTCGCCGTGAGCAGGCCCATCGGCAACGCGAAGACCAGCCCGAACGGCAGCAGCAGGGCCATCGCCTGGAGCGCGTTGGTGAACGGCACCTGCGGACTGAGGAGCAAGGGCAGGATTTCCTTGAGGACATTGACGATGAGGAACAGCCCCGTGAACACCGCCACGGTCATGGCGAGCGTGGCGAGCACCTGCCGCGCGACATAGCGGTGCAGCGTCTTCATCAGGCGCGCGGGCGGGAGCCGGAGTTTTCCGGGAGCAACATCGCGACGAGCGTAACCAGCCGACCGGACGATGTCACGGCGGGTTCATAGGGCAAGGGGCAGAGCGCGAACTCCCATCCGGCAGGGCGCGACCCCTGCCGAGGCGGGCGGAGCGCCGTTGCCGCACCAGTCGTAGCGGCGGGTGAAGCGGCCCAGGTTGGTGAGGGAGCTGACTTCGCAGAACTGCTGGTCCAAGGCGGAGGGGGGTCCCAGTTCTGCGGCCAGCGCGGGAAAAAGCTGACGTTGGAGGTGGTGGAAAATCGTCGTCAGGTCCGGCATGAATACCTGACGATCCGCGCACCTGAGGGTTCAATCAAAGGCGCAAAAATCCAAACAATTCTAGGTTTTGCAAGAGCGTCAACAGGCCCTGAGTTTCATCCGCCAGTGCCTGAGCCGCAGCCGTTGGTCCCTGCTAATCATCCGCCGATGCCTGATTTTCACCCACCGGTCCCTGAAAATCAGCGGCGGAGCCTCGCCCACCGCCGGCCATCCCTGAAAATCAGCCGTCCATGACTGAAAACTATCCGATTTCCGATGAATTCCATCCGATTAAGCGTTGGCTAACAGGCAAACCACTGAATTTCACCCGTCCGACCCTGAAAACAGAGGGTGGAGACTGATTTTCAACCAGTTTTCACCCTCCAGACGGGGTGAGCCATTGCAATAGACTGATTATCAATCCATTGCAGAGAACATCAGGGGCGGGCGCATCCCGGCTCGCCGGGGTAGGGCGCGGTGTCCTCACCGCGCCGCCGGATCGTGCGGACGCCCAACCGGCGCGCTGAGGACAGCCGCGCCCTACCTCGCCATGGCCTGTGCCGGCGACTTGCAGTCGCCGTCGGTGGGGTGACGGTAATCGGGACGGCTTCAACCCGGCAGTCCGCCACGCGGCGGCTGCAAGCCGCCGGCACGGGTTGAAACCCACGGCTACCTCACGCCCTCGCTACGCGAGACGACCGGACGCGCTCGCCGCACCATTTCATTGACAGGAAGCCCGAAAGCCGGAGCCTCCCGTTCATGACAACACCATTGAGCAAACCGAAGCCGGATCGAAGCAACGCTGCTTAAACACTTGCTAGTTTTCCCCTCTCACTTATGGATGATTCAAAGACTTTTTTACCTTACCTTCAGATCGCGATCTCCATCGCCACCCTGCTGCTAACGTCCCTCCTCTCAGCACTCGTCGTCCGTTTCCAACTCGCTCGGGGCCAAACTTACTGGAAAGAACAGCAAAAGTATCATCGAGAGACGGACCGCACCAAGATCAAGTTGGAGGCGTTCCAACGCGTCGTTGGGCTCGCGAATCCCTTCAATGATCGCCTTGTGAATCATCACGTTTATGCTTCAAGCCGCGACATCGCACTCGCGCTGGCGCTGGCGCTGGGATCCCAGCGTCCAATGCCCAACTCTTGGCCCATATGCAAAAGGAGTATGAGTCGTTTCGACAGCGGGCGTCTCAGTCCTATTTCGACGTTCGCGAACTGTCTATTCAGCTTAGCGAACAGATCGCGGTGCTTCGCGTCTTCTTCGGCGAGGATGTCTCGCTAGCACTCATGGCCGTGCGCGATAAAGGCAATTCAGTCATCAACGCGCCGATGCCTTCAGCCGACATTCGCACTCGCGTGCATGCGCTCCTGATGGATGGCAAAAGTCCTGACCTCACGTTGAAAATGATCTCCGCCGAATGTGACCTTGCACAGGAAACTCATTACCCGAAGGCCGAACTTCTTACCTTTTTTGAAAAGATCACGAAGCACTTTGAAGAGCCCAGAGCCGGTGCTTGACCGTGCATTTTTGCGTCTCCATCGGGCGTCACTAATGACGCTTCCCGCCCCTCACAGCGGATGA
>JAYTIO010000590.1:0-5627 GCA_043731805.1 Pedosphaera sp.
CAGCGGCAACGGCAACAGCGCCGACGGCCGCGACCACTGGCCGTATTGCTACACCAGCGTCATCGGCGGCGCGGGCATCAAGCGCGGCTACGTCCACGGTCAGTCCGACAAGACCGGCTCCGCTCCCATCGAAGACCCCGTCCACCCGGCGGAACTCCTCGCCACCATCTATCACAGCTTCGGCATCGACCCGGAGACCATCGTGATGAACCACCTCAACCAGCCCCGCGAACTCGTGAAGGCCAAAGCCGTCACGAAGCTCTTCGCGTAAGCCCGGGCCCCACCTATCCCGGCAAGGCCGCGCTACTGCGCGGCCTTGCCTTTTGTCGCGACCGTGTATCCCGTTCCCCATGGGTGCTTGACGATATTTGATGCTCAACCTGGCTGCGGACGGGCGTTCGCCGGTGATTAAGCCCTTCTGGCGGGTGGCGGCTACGGCTGGCAATTCTTGACTAGCGCAGCTCGATTCGTCGACTGCGCGGGCTGATAAGCTGAACGCAAATAGCAGACGACCGAAATGGTCAGAGTGCGCTGTCCTCACCGCGTCGTTCCGTTGCTAGCGCAGGCCCAACGGGCACGCTGAGGACAGTCCTGCTCAACGTCACTTATTTCTTCACCCACTCGATGCAGTTCACCAGCAGGCTCTTGAACTCCGGCAGGTCGTGGGCGCGGGCGTCGTGGCCGAGGGTGAGGCCGGCGATGCGGGCTTGCGGGTGCTTCACCACGAAGACTTGCGGGTAGGTGCCGGGCTTCAGCGTGGAGGTGGCGGTGGCGAGGACTTCGAGGGCCGGGCCGGTCGCATCGGGCTGGAAGTAGTAGAGTTCGTCCGTGATGCGGAAGGTCGGGGGGACTCCTTTCATGATGGGGTGA
Organism: Pedosphaera sp.; assembly: GCA_043731805.1. Lineage (GTDB taxonomy): Bacteria > Verrucomicrobiota > Verrucomicrobiia > Limisphaerales > SXTU01 > SXTU01. Next base: position 871 of record JAYTIO010000590.1, read on the forward strand.
GTGGCGTTGGTCACTTTGACTTCGTATTCGCCCAAGCGGTCGTGGCCGCGCGAGCCGCCGCCGGCGAGATCGCGATTATACTCGGGCCAGTCTTTGTAGTTATACCAGACGCCGGCGTGGAGGAGCACGACACCCTTGCCGGCGGCGACGTGGTCGAAGAGCGCCTTACGCGCGTCGGGCGTGATGAAGGCGGGCGTGTTCACGCTGAGGACGAGGACGTCCACGGTCTTCACATGGTCCACGAAGTCGAGCGGGCTTTCGGTGTAGTTCACGGAGAACTTGCCGGTGGCCTTGAGCAGCGCGACGTCGGCGAGGTTGAAGAAGCGCTGGAAGTCGTGCGAGCTGCCGCCGCCGATGAGCAGGACTTTGGTGCCGGTGCCCCACTCAATCTTCGCCGCGCGCGGCGGGAGGCTGACAATGGGCCGGCTGGGGGCTTTCCGCAGGTCGGGCACCACGGTGGACCCGGGGGCTGCGGCCTCGCCACCGGGGACGGCCTCCGCGCTGAGGTCGGCGGTGATGGCGAGCGTGGTGGGCGCGACGGCTTGGCCGGCGCTGGTGAAGGTGAGTTTCTCAATGACGCCCTCGCCCGTGAGCTTGCGGCTGGCGAGGCGGACTTGCGCGCCGTTGCCGACGATGCCGCGCACGAGCTTGGAGTTGGGCACCTCAACTTCGCGGATGTAGTCGCCGATTTCCTCACCGTTCTTGAAGGTGAGCGTCTCGGTCTTCCCGCCCGTGTAGTGGACGGTGACTTTCAGCGAGTCTTCCTTGTCCTGCCCATACGGGAAGGCCCAGCCGCCGACGTTGCCGAGGACGTGCAGTTGCTTCGCAGCGAAGCCGACCTTGGCCTCGACGGTTTTGGGGAAGGTGCGTTGCGCGTAGCTGTTGGGCGGGCCGCCTTTGAGCACCATGATGTTCTTCGGCAGCTTGGCGGGGTCAACGATGTTGAACGGCACGCCGTAGGCGTTCACCGCGCCAGTCTTGGCCAGCGGCAGCGCGCCGCCGCTCGGCTCGCGGGTCATGTAAAGCCCATCGCGCGTGCTGGCGGTGTAAGCGCTGCTGAGGTCAATGAAACGGAAGCGCGTCTCCGAGCCGACGATGAACGCCAGCACGTCGCGCAGGCCCTCCGCGCCGAGCGCCTCGAAGCCCTCGGGCATGAGCGAGCGGCCGGTGTTGCGGCGGCTCTTGATGTCGGACTTCTTGATTTCCTTTTCGCCGGCGGCGTTCTTGAGCACGACCACGGCCTGGTTCTCGCGGACGATGATGCCGTCGGTCAGCTCGCCGTCCTTGGTCTCGATGCTGAAGGCGACGTAGGCGATGTCCACTTCCTTGTTCGGGTCGAGAATCTGGCCGAGCAACTCCGCCGGGCCGTGCGCGCCCATGCCAGTGAGGTTGGGGCCGACGTTGTTGCCGAGCGAGCCGAGGAGATGGCAGGTGGCGCAGTTCATCGTGAAGAGCTCCTTGCCCTTCGCGGCGTTGCCGGGCTTCGCGACCTCGGGCGTGAACTTCGCGATGAGCGCGTCCTTCGCCTTCGCTTCCGGGCCGCGCAACTTGTCCATCAAGTCATTCGCACGCTTCGAGACGGCGGGGTCGGGATGGACGCGGAGCCGGTGAATGTTCGCCGGGCCGAGGACGGTCGGGGGAATCACATCGGTCTCCAGCGCGGTGAGCAGGGCGGTGGCCCAGGTGGTGCGCTTGAGCAGTTGATTGAGCGCGGCGGACTGCGCCTCGCCGGAGAGTTTCGGCAACGCCTTGGCCAAGTCCGTGGCGAGCGAAGTATCCGTCTGCTCGCCGATGGCTTCGACCACACGCGTCTGCAACGCGGCGCTCGCGCCGGTCGCGAGGACATTGAACACCGTAGCCTGCGCGGCGGGCACGGCGCTGCGGACGGTGAGGAGGGTGTTCGCGAGCTCCACGCGCGTGTCGTCGGGCTGGGCTTTGTCCCCGAGCTTGGCGATGAGCGCGGCGCTGACAGACTTCACTTCGTTCGCGAGGGCGTTCGCATCCCAACGCACGGCGAGCGGCAGCGCGGCGGCGGCGACGCGGCCGTTCGGCGAGGTGAGCAGCGACTTCAGCGCGGCGGAGAGCGCAGCGCTGGCGGTGGGGTTGCCCTTCGACGCGGTGCCGAGGGCGTTGAGCATGGAGACTTTCAGCGCATCGACAGACGCGGGGCGTGCGGCGAGCGAGATGACGAGCTTGGCCGCGCCGTCAGGGCTGCCCGCGCCGAGCCGGTCGGTAAGCGCGGTGACGAGCGGCGTGAGCTGCGCGAGATTGCCGCTGCTGAACGCGGCGTCGAGGAACAGCTCGGGCGCCTTGCCCGCGATGACGAGGAAGGCGGCCTTGGACCAGTTGTCATCGAGTGAGGGATACGCGGCGACCAGCGCGGCGGCGGTGGTGGCGTCCACGTCCTGCGCCGCGAGGGCGTTGAGCGCTTCGAGGCGGACGCGGGCATTCGCGTCCTGCACGAGCTTGAGCGCGGTGGCTTTGCTGCTCGGCGCAGTCGCAGCGGCGGCGACGCGCACGGCGTTCTTGCGGATGGCGGCGTCCTTGTCGCTCGCGGCGGCAGTGAGCGTGGTGGCGTCGAGTTGGCCGCTGCGGCTCAAGGCGTAGAGCGCGGCGACGCGCGCTTGTGGCGACTTCGGAGAGGTGATGAGCTGCTTCAGCGCGGGCGCGGCGTCGGCCTTGTTCGCTTCGACCAGCAAGCGCACGGCGGTGGCGCGGGTGCTGTCGTTCGCGCTTTCGAGCGCCTTCACGAGGTCGGCGGAACCGGCCTTGGCGAGGTTCGGCACCGTGAGTTTCACCGCCTGATTGTGGTCCACGCGCCAGATGCGGCCGTAGTAGTGGTCGCGGTCGGGGCGGATGGCGGCGTTGCGGGGGCCGTGTTTGGTGCCGCGCGTGTCGTTGTGGATGATGGCCTGGTTGCAGAAGTCCACGACATACATCGCGCCGTCGGGGCCGGTGCGGACTTCGATGGGGCGGAACCACAGGTTCTTGCCGGCGATGAATTCCAGCTCCTCGCGCGACGCTTCCTTCTCGCCCGCGTAGCTCACGCCGTCCGCCTTCACGAACTCGTGGTGCAGCAGGTTGATGGTCGGCTCGGTGGTGAAGTAGCTGTAGTTCCACTTCGCGGGCCACGCGCCGCCGTCATAGATCACGCAGCCCGCCGCCGCCGTGAAGCTGCCCACCCAGTCAATCTGCACATACGGCAACTGGTCGTAGGGGATCAGCGAGAAGCTCTTCGGGCTTTTGCGCACGACGCGGAAGCTGGGCGTGCCTTTGACCCCCGCTTTCGCGAGCAAGCTCTCGGGCATCACCGTGTGCATCAGCAAGTCGCCGCTCGTCGGCTGCGTCCAGAACACCTCGTTGTCCCAACTGATTTGCAGGCCCCAGGTGTTCCCGCCCTTGGAGGAATACTGCTCGAACGCCGAGCCGTCCGGCTTGAAGCGCACCACGCCGGAGCCAACGCCGCCGAAGCTCTTGCTGCCATCGCCGCTCTTCACGTTGCTGGTGCCGCTGTAGCCGTGCGTGCCGTAAATCCAGCCGTCGAAACCCCAGCGCAAATTGTTCAGCACCGCGTGCGTGTCGCCGTGGCCGAGGTTCGTGTAGAGCTTCTCGACCTTGTCCGCCTTGCCGTCGCCGTCGGTGTCGCGCAGCAGCCACACGTCCGGCGCGGCGGCGACGATGATGCCGTCCTTGTGGAACACGAAGCTCGTGACCAGCTCCAGGCCCTCGTAGAAAACCTGCTTCTTGTCCATCACGCCATCGCCGTCGGTGTCGGTCAGGATGGAGATGCGGTCATAGGCCGGGCGCTCGTAGCGGTTGTCCGCGCCAATCTTCGCCTCCGGCTGCCAGCGCTGGACGTAATCGCTCGGCGCGGGCGCGTAGCGACCATCGGGATACTCGGGCGTCTCGGCGACCCACAGCCGGCCCTGCGCGTCCCAATCAATGTTGATCGCCTTGTTGATGAGCGGCTCGCTGGCGACGAGCGAGAGCTTGAACTCGGGATGGATGTCGAGTGTGGCCGGGATTTGCTCCGGCCTCGGCGTGCCACCCTCGGGGTAGCGCAGCGCGGCGAGTTCGTTGGGCTTGGCAAACTCATCGAGGTTCGTGCGCTGGCCGGCCCATGCGATGCCGCGCAGCAGCACGGCGCGATAAGCGAGCTGGCTGAAGGTCGCCATCCGATGTCCGAGCAAACTCGTGAACGCGCGATACGGCTGCCCGCCCTCGCGCTGGTTCTCGAACGTCCACATCTGCGGCTGGATGTCATACACGTTGATTTTACCGGCTGGGGGCTGGGCGTTCTTCTGATTGCGCCGGCTCTCGGACATATTGGGCGTGTAAGCCGCGCCGAGCACGGTCACGCGCGCGTCCATGTCGAGGTCGTAGTAAATCTCGTCGTCGAGGTCGAAGTTCGCCGTGCCGGTGGAGATGGGATGCGTGCGGTTGACGTAGTAGAAGGACATTTTGCCTTCGAGCCACTTGGTCTTCCCATGCACCCACGAGCCGCCGATGACGGACTTCCAGTAGTCCGAGCCGTCCTCGATGCTCCGCGTGGGCACCGCCGCGGTGTGCAGCACCACCACGCCGCCGCCGCGTTTGAGAAATGCCTCGAAGCCATCGCGCAACGGCCCCTTCGGAAACGCCCCGCCGTCCTGCGCGAACATCACGAGCACATCGGTCTTCGCGAGCTGCTCGGCGGTGGGCAACTCCAGGCCCCCGTCCACCTTCAGCCCGCGCTCGGTGAGCAGCGTCGTCCACTC
>JAYTIO010000591.1:0-1594 GCA_043731805.1 Pedosphaera sp.
CGCCGGTGACCTTGTCGCGTTCGATGGCTGCTTCCGTGAGGCCCTGGTTCGCGGCGAGGGAGAACCAGCGGTAGGCGCGGGTGAGGTCGAGGGGGCCGCCTTTGCCTTCGAGATAGCAGCGGCCGAGCTGGAGTTGCGCGGGGGGATGGCCGTGGTCGGCGGCGCGGCGGAACCACTTGGTCGCCTCAGCGGGATTGGGCGGGACGCCGTGGCCGGCGAGATGGCGGCGGCCCAGTTCGAACTGCGCCGGAGCATGGGCTTGCTCGGCGGCCTTGTGCAGCCAGTTGGCGGCTTCGACAAAATTCTCCGCCACGCCGTGGCCCTCGGTGTAGAGCTGCGCGAGGTAGAACATCGCGTCCAACTGGCCTTGGTCCGCTGCGGCACGATACCATCTGGCGGTTTCGCGGAAGGCGGTCTTGGTCTCGGCTTTCTTGTGGAGCTCACGGGCGAGGCGGTGCATGGCGCTGACCTCGCCTTGTTCGGCGGCCTTGTGGAGCCACTTCACGGCGCGCGCGCTGTCTTGGATCACGCCTTCGCCACGGGAGTAGGCCATGCCCAGACTGTATTCGGCGTCGGGATAAGACTGCGCGGCCGCCAGTCGGAACCAGCGCACGGCTTCCTCCAAGTCCTTCGGCACGCCTTCGCCTTTGCGGTAGCTCAGGCCTAGATTATTTTGCGCCATGGCGTGGCCTTGCTCGGCGGCCTTGCGATACCAGAGGACGGCCTCGTCGGGATCGCGTTCGACGCCGGTGCCCTCGTCGTAGCAAAGGCCGAGGGCGTTCTGCGCTTCCGCATGGCCCTCTTCCGCTGCTTTGCGATACCAGGTGGCGGCCTCGGCGTGGTTGGGCGCGGTGCCGTGCCCGGCGCTGAGGCGCAAGGCCAGTTGATACTGCGCCTCGGCCTCGCCTTGCCCGGCACGCTGGCGGAGGGCGAGCAAGTCCTTCTCCGCCGTTCGCTTGAACAGTTTGGAATACCACGGAGAAGGCATGGTGGTGAAATTATGAACTGACCGGCTGCAAGACAAGCGTGCAGTTGGGCCGCGCCCGGGCAGACCTCACCGTGAATTAGGCTTGGGCGGCGGCGGCTTTCGCGCTATCTCTGGGGCGTGGTCGAAGAAACTTTTCAAGACGCCGCGCTGGTGCTGGTCGGGCATGGCTCGACGTTGAACGCAGAGTCCGCCGCGCCCACGCACCAGCACGCGGATGAACTGCGGCGGCGCGGGCTGTTCGCGCAGGTGGTCGATTGTTTCTGGAAGGAGGAACCCTTTGTGGGCGGCGTGCTGCGCGGCGTGTTCGCGTCGCGGGTGTTCATCGTGCCGCTGTTCATCAGTGAAGGATATTTCACGGAGCAGGTGCTGCCGCGCGAACTGGGTTTCTGCGCGAACAGCCAACTGGATTTTCCCCGTGTCCAGCAACGCGGCGGGCAGACGCTTCATTACTGCGGGCCGGTGGGGACGCATCCGAGCATGACCGAGGTGCTGCTGGCGCGCGCGCGCGCCGTGGTAGCGCAGTCTCCCTTTCCCGCCGCGCCGCTGCCGTGTGACACCGCGCTCTTCATCGCCGGCCACGGCACGGGCAACAACGAGAATTCCCGC
>JAYTIO010000592.1:0-6868 GCA_043731805.1 Pedosphaera sp.
AGAGGCCGACCAGGTGGATGTCGTCGCCGAAGATTTCGTTTTGCCAGAGGAGGCGCTGAAGGTAGTCGAGCGGCGGGGCGTTGTGCAGGAAGGGAGTGCCGTTTTCCTGCCAGCTCACGGTGTAGCCGCTGGCGGAGGGTTTGGTGTATTTAATCCAGCGTCCGGCAGGCTCGTCCAGCGTCACGTCGTGCTCACGTCCGCCTTCGCGCTCGGGCGTGGGGAAGTCTAGCGGGAGGATTTTGCCGCCGGGGCCAGCCCATTCGAGGAGGGCCGCCCACTGTCGCTCAGGGCTGGAGAATTCTCCGTCCTGCCCATCAGCCGGTCCATCTGCGCATACGCGACGGCACAGGAAAGCCGCGGCATCCGCGAGCGCGCCTGCCGAGCCTGCCTGGAGTAGCTGCTGAGTGTCATGCGGTGGGAGCATAGCGGGGCGAGTGACCGGGGGCAAGAATGGCGAGGTGGAGGCGAGTCAAGCAGTCAGGCGGCTTCATACAGGTGCCCGGTGAGCTCGTGGATGGCCGCCTCATAGTCCGCCCGGTTGCCGAAGGCACGGATGATTTCCTGGGCGGTGCCGAGGCGCTTGATGGGATCGAGGGTGATGATCGCGGGGTTCTCGAGATCGAGCCCGCCGTCGTCCGCGTATTTGTCGAGCAGGGCGGCGATGACTTTGCGGGCGAGGTCGCCGTATTTGGTGAAGTAATCGCGTTTCTTCACCTGCTCCGCGCGCTCCTTGCGGGTGAGGGGCTTCTGCTCGTAGGCGACGTGGCAGATCAAATCGAACGGGTCAAAGGCAGAGCCGATTTCCTCATTCAACGCGGCGAAGATGACGCCCCGCTGTTCCAGTTCCTCGACGATGGCGCGCTTCTTGTCGGCGTGCTTCCACGACGTGAGGAAGTCATCGAGCGCGGCGTAGGTGGTGCGGATGTTCTTCCGCGTGTAGTCGCGCAGGCTCTCGGTGATAATCTTGCCGTCGTCGCCCATGTATTGGACGCGCTCCTTGATGATGGTGACTTCCACGCCGTTGACGGTGACTTTGCGGCGGCGTGCGCCATATTCTGCGGGGTCTTCGTTGAGAATGGAAACGTCAGGCTTTTCCGGCTCTGGGAAGTCGATCTCGCCGCCGGTGAGGTCGTCGGTGACAGGCGTGTCGTCGGTTTCGTTGTCGGTGTCGGATATGTCGTCGTCCTCGGTGGCTTCCTTCACGCGGACGGGATCGCCATCGAAGTCCTTGTCCGCGAAGAGCGCGGTGACGTTCCGGAAATCCATGATGGTGAAGTAGTGCTTCCCGAAATCTTCATTGATGCGGGTGCCGCGTCCGATGATCTGCTTGAACTCGGTCATGGAGCCGATGTTCGAGTCGAGGACGATAAGCTTGCAGGTCTGCGCGTCCACGCCCGTGGTCATGAGCTTCGAAGTGGTGGCGACGACGGGGTAAAGCTCGGTGGGGCTGATGAAGGCATCGAGGTGACGTTTGCCCTCCTCATTGTCTCCGGTGATCTGCATCACGTATTTGCTGTTCGTGGCTACGAGATCGGCGTTGGCGTTGGCCAGTTCCTTCCGCATCCCCTCGGCGTGCTCGATGTCCACGCAGAAGACGATGGTTTTGGAGAAGCGATCGCTGCCTTTGAGAAACTCCGTGATCTTCTGCGCCACGAGCTGGCGGCGCTCCTCGACGATGATGTGACGATCGAAGTCGGTGCGGTTGTAGAGGCGGTCCTCGACGACTTTGCCGTCTTTGTCCTTGAAGCCCTTCGGCGGACGCCAGCCTTCGGCGTCGATGTCGAGCGTGACCTTGATGACCTTGTAAGGGGCGAGGAAACCATCGTCGATGCCCTGCTTGAGCGAGTAGGTGTAGAGCGGATCGCCGAAATACTCGGAGCTGGAGATCTCCTTCGTCTCCTTCGGCGTGGCGGTGAGGCCGATGTGGGTCGCACCTTTGAAATATTCCAAGATCTCCCGCCACTTGCTGTCTTCCCGGGCGCTGCCGCGATGGCACTCATCCACGATAATGAGATCGAAGAACTCGGGGCTGAACTGCTTGTAGGCGTCGGCGTCGTTGTTGTCGGAAAGGCCTTGGTAGAGGGCGAGGTAGATGCTGTAGGCAGTGTCGATCTGCTTGTGCTTGATGACGGTCATCGCCTCCTTGAAATGGCGGAAGTCGCCACGAACGGTCTGATCAATCAACGCAGTGCGGTCGGCCAGAAACAGAATGCGCTTCTTCAGTCCGCTCTTCCACAGGCGGTAGATGATCTGGAAAGCGGTGTAGGTCTTGCCGGTGCCCGTCGCCATGACTAGCAGGTGGCGGTTGTTGCCTTCGTTGCGGGCGATGGCTTCGACCGTGCGGTTGATGGCGATTTGCTGGTAGTAGCGCGGCGAGCGGTTTGAGCCGTCGGAGAAGTAATCCTGTGCGACGACGGACTCGACCTCATCGGTGATGCCTTTGAAGGCTTTGTATTTCTGCCAGAGCTGTTCGGGAGACGGGAAAGCATTGAGCGGGAGTTCCGTCTCAATGGGCCCCAACTTCACCGTCTTGTCATGGAAGAGGAAGCCGTCGCCGTTGCTGCTGAACACGAACGGAACATCGAGCGGTTTGGCGTAGCCGAGGGCCTGCTGCATTCCCGCGCCAACGGTGTGGTTGTTGTCCTTGGCCTCGATGATGGCGAGGGGGATGTTGGGCTTGTAGTAGAGGATGTGGTCCACGCGCTTCTTTGCGCCGCGAGCGTGGATTTTCCCGCGCACATAGATGCGGCCATCGGTGAATCCGACTTCCTCGCGAATCTGGGTGTCGAGGTCCCACCCGGCCGCCACGAGGCTGGGCGTGATGAACTTCGTGCAGATGTCGCGTTCGCTGAGATCCTTTTTATCCAACGGCGGCATGACGCAAAACCTACTTGAACGCATGGGCGCTGGCGAGACTTCTGCCGCGCTAACAAAGCCTGGTAGTTCTTTGCAACCAATCCGGGTCGTGGTTCTAAGTGGTCGGCAGTAGGATCGTCGGCCCGCGCAGTAGCGCGCATCGGTGGTCCAGACTGCCACGTTCTCTACGGTCCGGCGGTGGACGGCACAGCCTCGACTCGGGGCCATGGCGTGTGTTACGGTTTCCGCCACCATGACCGATCTCGAACAAGCCGCCGAACTGCTGGGCGTGGACGCGAAGTTCCTCCAGCCCTTTGATGTGACCGACCCGTTCAATGACGAGGTGCGGCTCGAAGGCTTTTTGTGTCAGAAGCCGAATCACACTTACGGCGGGCTAGCCTTGCTGCGCGTGGACGGGCGGCCCGCGCCGCAGCGCATCTTCGCCACGCCCAAGCTGCATTATCCCTTCGGCAAGGACGGGAGCTTCCACTTTCCGCCCATCGCGTCGGCGCATCTCTACGAGAAGCTCGATGGGACGAACGTGCTGGCCTATCGCTACGCGGACGCGGACGGGCGCGGGCGGCTCACCTACAAGCTGCGGCTCTCGCCGGTGCTGCGGAACAGCAAGTGGGGGCCGTTCCTCGATTACTGGCGCGAACTGCTGGCGCGGCATCCGGACCTGCCGGGGTTGGTGGAGGCGAACGGCTGCCATGTGAGCTTCGAGATGTATGGGGCGCGCAACGCCCACCTGATCGCCTACGATGTGCCGCTGGCGGTGGCGGTGTTGTTCGGCGTGCGGCCGGCGGATGCGGCGGCGGTGGGGCCGTTCGCTTTGCAGACGGGCAGCGTGCCGGTCGCGCCGCTCATCGGCGAGTTGCGCGCGGGCGATGACCCGGTGGCGCGCTTCCAGACGCTGCGCGAGGAGATGGAGCGGCGGAACCAGCCGGCGGGGGACGACAAGTTGTCCGGCACCGAGGGCGCGGTGTGGTATGTCACCGAGCCGTCCGGCCGCGTGACGTTGTGGAAGTGCAAGCCGGAGAGCGTGGAGGCCATCCACTGGGCCACGGGCATCAACAAGACCGCCGTCATCGCCACCTGCTGGAACGCGCTGGAGACGGCGGATGTGCTGAACTTCGAGACGCTGCTGCCGCTGCTGCTGGAGGAGTATCAGCCGGACGACATTGAGACGTTTCGCGCGAACATTGACGACGCGCTGCGGCAGGTGAACGCGGAGCAGGCCTTCCGGAAAACCGTGCACGAGGCTTACGCGGCACTGCGGGCGCAGGGCCTCTCGCTCACGCGGGACAAGGGCGCGGTGATGCGGGCGTTGTCGGGCCGGTTCGAGCGCGGCCAGATGGGGCATGTGTATGCGGCCATCGTGCGGTTGGGGGATGGGTAACAGGGCCGGGAACAAGTGCGGGACGAGGTTGGGCGAATGCTCGCGCGGTGGGCACGGGACAAGGACTGTCCTGACGGCGGCTGAGAACCGGACACAGCTCTGGACCGCCTGCGGAGCGCGGGCCTGCGACCCGCAGCCGCTTGCGCCCACGGTGACGTGCTCCTTGGCGAGCGGGCTGGGGCGGCGGGAATCGCTGCGGTTCACAGACCCGCGCTCCATCGCCATTCGAGAGCCGCGCCGCGCTGCGCGGGCAGGCTGCCCTTCTACAGCCCGGCTTTACTTCAAGCACCGGCCTTTTATCCTCCGCGCACTTGCAATCGGAATGAGCTCGCCCTGCCAGCGGTCGCGTCGGCCCACCAGTTTTTCCGCTGGGGGCTGGTTTGCTTTTGCCCTGCTCCTTTCGGCTCTGTCCGTCCGGGCGGCGAGCTTCTGCATCAATTACTCCGCCACGCCAGACGCCGCCGCGCTGCAAGGCTACGACTTTTCCATCCTCAGCCCCGACGCGCGCGTGGACCTCGCGGAGCTGAAGCGCGTCGGCCACACGCCCTTCGCCTACCTCAGCGTCGTGGAGGTCGCGAAGGACGCGACGTATCGCGCGGAGGTCGCGGCGCGGAAGATTCCGCTGCTCGGGAAGAACGATGTCTGGCTCGGCGACTTCGCGGATGTCGCGCAGCCGGCGTGGGCGGACTTCGTGGTGAACACGCTCGCGGCCCGCGCGGCGCAGCAGGGTTTCGGCGGCTTCTTCCTCGACACGGCGGACAGCGTCGAGCTGCTGGAGAAGCAGTTTCCCCTGCGCGGCACGGCCTTCCGCGACGGCCTCGTGACGCTCATCCAGCAGCTCAAGGTGAAGTTCCCGCAGCACAAGGTCATCCTCAACCGCGGCTTCCCGATGCTCGCGCGGCTCGCCGGTAGCGTGGACGGCGTGCTCGCCGAGTCGGTGTTTCAGAAATACGACTTCACCGGGAAGCGCTACGTGCCCGAAGAACCGTCGGGCACGGAGTGGCTGCTGAAAATCCTCCGCACCATCAAGCAGTCCGGCCTGCCGGTGTATGTGGTGGACTATGTGAACCCTTCCGACGCGCCGCTCGCGGAAGCCACGGCCCGGCGCATCGCGGCGGAGGGGTTTGTGCCATTCATCAGCACGGTGGAGTTGGATGGGAAATTCCTTGCGCCCAAGCCAGCGGGGCGCGGGGCACCGGTGCCGCCTTCGCCGCCCAAGCCGACCGTTTCCGCTCCCGTCGCGCCGCCCAGCAGCGTCACCAGTTACAACCTCCCGCCGCCCAAGACCGTGCCCGCGCTGCCGCCTGCGTTGCCGCCGACGGCCTTGGCCCCGTCCTCCGCCGAGGCGCCGCGCGTCACCACGCCCGCCGCGCCGCTGCCCACCGGCGAAGTCCCGCGCTGGGTGCTCACGCTCTTCGGCAGCCGCGAGGCCGATGTCGAGGACTTGGTGCGCTGGCCGATTGACAGTGGCACCGCGTCGGTCGCGCAGATGGCGCTGGAGTGGCTCGGCTACGAGGTGGATTACCTCAACGTCCACACGCACGCCTTGCCCGCCGAGCTGGACCCGAAGTTCACCGCCATCATCCTCGACCGCTTCCTGAAAATCCCGCTCACGCGCGAGGCCGCCGTGGCGGACTGGCTCATCGCGCAGCAGCAGCGCGGGCGCAAAGTCATCTTCTTCGGCGAGTTGCCGTTCGAGAACCACGCCGTCGCCGAGCGCGTGCTCAAGGCCTTCGGCTGCGCCGGCACGGGCCGCAATCCCAAGAACCCGGCCGGCCTCCGCGCGCTGACCGTGGCGAAGCAGCTCAACTTCGAGGCCCCGCTGAACCTCACGCCCCTCGGCTTCCGCGACCTCCGCGCGCCCGCCGGCAGCGAAGTTCTGCTGTCCATCGCGGCGGCGGACGGCACGCAGTTCGACCCGCTCTTCATCGCACCGTGGGGCGGGATGTTGCTCGACCCTTACGCGCTGTTCCGTCGGCCCGACCTCGATGAACTGTGGTTGGTGGACCCGTTCTATTTCTTCCACGCCGCGATGGGCCGCGCCGTCCTGCCGGTGCCGGACACCACCACGCGCGATGGGATGCGGCTGTTCTTCGCGCACATTGACGGCGATGGTTTCCGCCACAACTCCAGCGTGGAGTCGGGCCAGCGCTCCGGCGAACTCATCACCGAGCGCATCATCAAGAAGTATCCCTTCCCCTTCACCGTGTCGTTCATCGAGGCGGAGATTCGCGGGCTGGTCGTGGGCCAGCCGCCCGGCGACGCCGAGCTGCTCACCCGCCAGGCCCGCGACGTCCTCGCGCTGCCGAAGGTCGAAGCCGCGTCGCACGCCTACACGCATCCCTTCTACTGGAACGCCGGCGACCGCACGGTGCGCGACTACAAGCGCGCCAACCTGCTGCTGGCCGAGCCGTTGAACCACACCGGCGTGGACGTGCGCCGCGAGATTGAAGGCTCCGTCCGTTTCATCGAGCGCGAGCTGTGTCCGCCGGGCAAGCCGGTGAAAATCTTCCTCTGGTCCGGCAACTGCCGCCCGTGGCCGGAGGCGCTGCGCATCGTGCGCGAGCTGGGTATCGAAAACATGAACGGCGGCGAGACCGCGATGAGCCGCAA
>JAYTIO010000593.1:0-4531 GCA_043731805.1 Pedosphaera sp.
ACTCCAACGGCGCGCTGAGGACAGACGCGCCCTACCCCACGCCTTTGACTTCGTGGCCATTGTTCCTCACCCCATCCCCCTCCCGCTGGGAGGGCCGTCGCTGTGCGCGGCCTTGTGACTCTGAATGGATTGACGAGGCCGACCACCGGTCGGCCCTACCATGCTCACCGGCAGGGAGAGCATTCTCCCGCAAAGGGCTTGCTGCATCCACTGCAACTTCCCCTCAACAAGTTGAATCCCACCGCCTCCCGTGCCCGTCTGCTTTCCGTGCCGTTGTTCCCGTGGGTCGTGCTGAACGTCCGCCGAACTTTGCCCAAACCATGAACTGCAAAACCTTCCTCGCGCTGGCGGTTGCCGCCGTCGCCCTGTCCACCACCCCCGCCCGCGCCGACCTCGCGACGAGCGGTGACAAGTTGCTCCAGCAGGAGCTGCGGCAGGAGCAAATCAAGGCCACCACCCAGCGCGTCGGCGTGCAGCTCGGCGCGGTCATCGAGGAATACGAGCGCAACGGCCTCGAAGGCGACGACGTGGTCGTGCTCCGCGCCATCCGCAACGTGCTCGACAAGTTGACCGAGAAGGAAATCGCCCGCGTCGTCGGCCTGCTCCAACAGACCCGCACCGGGACCGACGCCGACGCCTCCCGCCGCAACGCGCTCGACGCCTTCGCCGGGCAGAAGGGCGTCACCGTCCAGCTCCGCGCGTTGCTCCTCGAATATCAACGCCAGCAGATTTTGCAGGAGATCGCCTCCCGTTTCGCGCAGCTCGCCCGCCGCCAGGGTGAGAACCTCAAGGAGGTCGTCGGCCTCGCCACCTTGACCAAGGGTCGCGACGCCCGCCGCACCGAGACCGCCCACGTGGTCGCGCTCCAGCTCCAGGAGACGGAGCAGAGCACCATCGGCGACGAGGCGAAGATTGTGCTGACGAAGCTCGCCAAGGTCGTCGCCGCGATGGATGGCCCCGCCGCCGAGCGCCCGCGCACGGCGTTGACGAAGGCCGAGGATGCCCGCCTCGCCGCCACGCTGGTGTCGGCCACGGGTGACTTGAAGTCCGCGAACTTGCTCTCCGCCGCCGGCAACGAGAAGCGCGCCCGCGATGTGTTCCAGGAGCTGGCCAAGCTGCTCCAACCCGCGCGCGACAACCTCGAAGTGATGAAGCAGGCGGTGCGGGATTTGGAGAAGGCCATCGCCCAGCAGAAGGAAGTTAAAGAGGAAACCAAGCAGGCCACCCAACCCAAAGCCGAGAAGACCGACGTCGCCGAAGCCGAGAAGAAGCAGGCCGAGGTCGTGGACAAGACGGATTCCATCCGCGCCGATGTAGAGAAGGCCGCACCGAAGGCCGCCGAGGAGCTCAAGGCCGCCGTCGAGAAACAGCAGGAGGCCCGCGCGCAGTTGCAGCCGGACCAAGCGCCCAAGCGCACGCCGCAAAACGAGCCGGTCGCCACGGAGAAGCAGGAGCAGGCCCTCGCCAAGATGGCCGAAGCCAAGCAGACCTTGGAAAAGCAAATCGCCAAGGCCGAGGCGGCGCAGCAGAAGCCTAAGGACAAGCTCGCTGACTTGAAAGAGCTGAAGCAGAAGGTCGAGGAACTCGCCAAGAAGCAGGAGCAGGTGAAGGAAAACGCCGCGCAGGCCGAGAAAGCCGCTGCCGCCGAGAAGAAGCCCGAGCTGCTTGCCGAGCAGGCCAAGAAACAGGAGTCCGTGAAGGCCGAGACGCAGCAGACCCAGCAGGACGCCGCCGCCAACGCGCCCGAAGCCGCCAAGACCCTTGGCGAGGCCGCCCGCCAGCAGGAGAAGTCACAGCAAGCCCTCGAAAACAAAGCCAACGCCCCGATGGCCCAGCAGGCCGCCAAGGACGCGCTCGACAAGGCCGCGCAGCAGCTCGACTCGCAAATTGCCAAGCTCGAGAAGGCCAAGGAAGACCTCGCCAAGCTCGACAAGCTCGGCCAGGAAATCGGCAAGATTATGCAGGAGCAGCAGAAGGTCGCCACGGACACCGCCAAGGCCGCCGAGAAGCCCGACAACAAGCCCGCCCCGCAGACGGCCAAGGAACAGGGTGAGGTTGCCGCCAAGACCGACGCCGCCAAAGCCGACGCGCAGGAAGTTTCCCCCCAAGCCGCCAGCGACCTCGCCAAGGCCAAGGAAAACATGGCCGACGCGAAGGCGAACTTGGAGAAGCCCGACGCCGCCGCTGCGCGTCCCGAGCAGGCGAAGGCGATGGCCAACCTCCAAGCCGCCAAAAACGCCGTGGACAAGCAGAAGCAGGAGCTCGCCAACGAACTCGGCCAGCCGCCTCCGAACAACACCCCGCAGCTCGCGAAAGCCGCCGAGGCCGTCGCCGCAGCGCAGCAGCAGGTGAATCAGGCGCTAGCAAAGCTGGACCAGCCCGCCGGCTTGCAGGAGGCCCTCAAGCAGAAGCAGCAGGAGATTGCCGCCGCTGCTGGCGAGCAAGCCAAGGCCAAGCCGGACTCCAAGCCGCTCGCTGATGCGAAGGCCGCTGCGGACAAAGCCGCCGAGCAGCTCGGCAAGAACGATTTGAAGGCGGCCGTCGGCGAGATGGCCAAGGCGCAGAAGAACCTCGAAGCCGCGCAAGCCGACGCCCAGGCCGCCGGTGAAAAACCCGCCGGTGAAGGTCAAAAGCCCGACGGTGCTCCCGCCGAGGCCAAGCCTGCCGATGCGAAACCCGGTGAGGGAAAACCCGGTGAAGGTAAGCCGGATGGTGCCCCGCAAGCCGCGAAGCCGACGGCATCGCTTCCGCAGCTCGCGAAACAACAGGCCGACGTGAAGGCCCTGACCGAAGCCCTCGCCGCGTCGCAAGCCGCGCAACAAGCCGCCCAGCCGCTCGACTCCGCTGCCCAGGCCATTGCCCCGCTCGCCGCCGGTGAAGCCGGTCCGCTCCCGCAACAGGCGCAGGACGCGTTGCAGAAAGCGCTGGAAGCACTCACCCAAGCCGCTGCGCAAGCCGAGGCCGGTAAGGCCCAGCCCGCGCAAGGTAACGCCGAAGCCGCCCAGCAGTCGCTCGCTCAAGCCGCCGCCGCCCTCGCCCTCGCTCAGGAAGGCGTCGGCCAGCAGCAGGCACAGCAGGGCAAAGGCGAGAAGGGTCAGGGCGAGAGCCAGCAGAAGGGCAAGGGCCAGGCGAAAGGCCCAGGCGAGAGTTCTCCGGAAGCCGGCAGCAAGGAAGGCCAGGGCGACGGTAAGAAAGGCAATTTCGACGGTCAGGCTGGCACCGACGGCAAGGGCCGCGGCGAGGTGAAGGGAGCAAGCGGCTTCCTCGGCCTCCCCACCCGCGACCGCAATGCGATTCTCCAAAGCCAGACCGAACGCGCCCCGGAGGAATACAGCCCGCTCGTCGAGCAGTATCTCAAGAACCTCTCCGACTCCGCCGCGCGTTCACGGAAGAAGTAGGCGATGGGCGCTAGTGCACTGCGGCGGCTTCCACGAGGTCTTGGAGTGCGCCAGCCCTCTGGCGCTTTGGCCGGGCGCGTCTCCAGTAAGTTCGTCGGGAAAGCGGCAGAGAACTGCCGCACGCCAAGAAGCTGGTGCGCTACCCTCGCATTCTTCGTTCTCCTCGCCCTAGCGGTTCGCCCCGCCGTCGCCCACACCGCCTCGCTCACGCGGGTGGATGCGTTGCTCACCACGAACTCCCTCACGCTCACCTTCCAGCTCAACCAGCCAGACCTCCTCCAGTTCCTCCATGCGCGGACGAACGACGCCGTCATCCAGATGACCGAGGCCGAGGTGCGCACGCTCGCCCCGCGCATCGCGGACTACGTGCAGTCGCGCACCCGCTTCGCGCTCGACACCAACGCGCCCGCACGCGGCACGCTCTCGAACTGGCCACCCGCGCCGCTCACGCTGACCCTTGAGGAGCGGCCCGGTGAGCCCCGCCCTGCCCCGCTGCCGCTCACGTTCCGCTGGGAAATCCCGCCAACCGCGAAGCAACTCGAACTCTCCCTCTCGCTCTTCGACACCGTCGGTTTCGCCGCGCTCTTTGAAGTGCTCTTCCATCGCGGCCAAGGCATCCCGCCCGTGCTCCAGCTCGTGCAGTCGCGCCAGGCGATGGTTATCGACCTCGACGCGTTTCAGGAGGACACGCGCAGCACCGCGAGCACGCACGCACCACCCGGGCCCGGCGGCGCTTCCCCCGCGCCCGTGCGCGGCAACTCTGCGTGGCAGTTCGTCGAACTCGGCTTCACGCACATCCTGCCCAAGGGCCTCGACCACATCCTGTTCGTCCTTGGCCTGTTCCTCCTCAGCCCGAAGCTCAAGCCGCTGCTGTGGCAGGTGACGGCGTTCACGCTCGCGCATTCCATCACGCTGGCGCTGGCGGTGCTGGGCATCTTCGCGCTGCCGGGGCGCGTGGTGGAGCCGCTCATCGCGCTGTCCATCGCGGTCGTGGCGATTGAGAACTTGTTTCACACTGAAGTTTCGCCGTGGCGCTGGGTCGGCGTGTTTGGATTCGGACTGATTCACGGCCTAGGCTTCGCCGGCGTGTTGAACGAGGTGAGTCTGCCGCGCGACCAAATCGGCGTGGCGCT
>JAYTIO010000594.1:0-3193 GCA_043731805.1 Pedosphaera sp.
GCGGGTGTTGCCCCACTCGATGAGCGTGGAGCCGGCGGCGTGCGGCGCGATGTGGTTTTGGAAGCGGACGGGGCGGAGCTGGTCAGCCCGACGCCCGGCGGCGCGGAGGAACGTGATGGAGGATTCGGCCATAAGGGCGGCGATGGTAGGAACCGCACGGGACCGGGGCAATGGCGAACTCGGCGGGCTGACCGACGCAGCGGCCGGCCTCAGGGCAGCGCGCTGGCGGTGGCGGACGTGGCGACTTCATAGGTGAAGCTGAACCACTCGCGGGCCGTGCGCAGAAAAGTTTCAAGGTCGGTTTCATCTGGCAATCGTTGTCACTAACAGTAGCGGCGTTTGGGCGGCAAGCCACTGGGAGGCAAACCTAGTGCTGCCGTCGGTGGTGATCGCGCGCAACGCGCCCGGCGCGCGGACGGTCCCCGTCCGCCGCGGCTTCGCGGGGAGGGAATGGGGCGTGAGAGAAGGCTTTGCCGGCGGTGTGCCGGCGTTACGCTGGCCGCGCGCAGCCATGCAACGACTCGGCCAGAACCACGGCGGCTATCACGGTGAACGGATTGACATCCAGTCGGTTGGCCGCGCGGCGGTCCGCGCGGCGCGGGCGCATGGCTGGCAGGTGGCGAGCCTGCCGTTCGCTGCGGGCGGGGAACTGCTCACCTGCCAACGGCACGCCCCCAATGCCCGCCGCAACGTGTATCTCTCCACCGGCATCCACGGGGACGAGCCCGCCGGGCCGCTGGCGATGCTACGCCTGCTGGAGGAGAACCATTGGCCGGCGGACGCGAACCTGTTCCTCTGCCCGTGCCTGAATCCAACCGGGTTTTCCCTCAACCGCCGCGAGAACTTTCACGGCAAGGACCTGAACCGTGACTACCAGCACTTTGAAACGGCGGAGGTGCGGACGCACGTGGCGTGGCTGAAGACCTTGCCGCCGTTCGACGTCGCGCTCTGCCTGCACGAGGACTGGGAGGCGAACGGCTTCTACCTCTACGAACTCAATCCCGAGGGCCGGCCATCACGGGCGCAGGCGATGGTGGACGCGGTGGCGCAGGTGTGTCCGATAGACCTCGCCGAGGTTATCGAGGGCCGGCCGGCCCGCGGCGGCATCATCCATCCCAGCCACGACCCGGCCTCGCGCCCGCAGTGGCCGGAGGCCTTTTGGCTGCTGCAACACCGCACGCGCCTGAGCTACACGCTGGAAGCACCCTCCGACTTCCCGCTGCCGACACGCGTGAACGCGCTGGTGGCCGCCGTGGAAACGGGACTCGATTCTTCAGCCACAGATGGCCACAGCTGAAACACAGAAGGGGAAGAGAAGGGTCCATCAAGAAAGCAGGAAGGTAGCAAAGAGATGCTCCCGCCAACGACCTTGGCTTGGCTTCCGGCCTTCCTGATTCAAGCTCTGCTTCCCCCCCTCTGTGTTTCATCGGTGGCCATCGGTGGCCATCGGTGGCTAAATGAGTTTTCAGTCCGCCAACCGCTTGCCCGTGGGGTCCGGGCTGAACCAGATGGCGATCATGCCCAGGCCGTAAATCAAGCCCATGATCGCCCCGGCCTTCGCGTAGTGGCCGCCGAAGAAGTGCGTCAGCGCGCCCGCCGCCAGCACCGCGCCGGCGACGAGGAAGCGCCCGAAGTTGTAGCTCAGGCCCGCGCCCGTGGCGCGCACGCGCGTGGGGAAAAGCTCCGGCAGACACAGCGGCAGCCAGCCGAAGAAGAGCGACGCGATGGGGAGCGTGCCCATCTGCACGCCCGCGCACATCCAGCCGAGGAACGCCACGGTCACGGCGGTGTAACGGCCTCGGCTGGTGACGCTGGCCGGGCTCATGCAGAAACGCGCGGCCGCTGGCACTGGCTGCCAGCACCCGCTGCAATCCCAGGTGCAGGGATTGCGCGTCGCGCACCTCGAGGCAAGGCGTGGGTTTGCGGGCGACCGCGCAGGGGTTGAACAAAGGCTTCGGTTACCGGGGGTCTTTCAAGCGTAAGCGGCAGTGGGTAATTTTTGGCGGCCGTGTCCGTGACCAGCTAATATGTGGCACTCCCAACGCTCCAGCGCCGCGCCCATCGAATCATCGCAGAACCCCGGCAAACACAGCACACATGAAGCCCGCTCAAGCACAGTAAACATCCCGCTACACCTCAGGGTTTTGACCCAAACTCTTGACCCCTATCCCAGCTCGCGCAGCGCCTCGCAGCCCGGCTCCACCAAATGCTGCGGCCGTCCGGTCAGGTCGTTGACCATGTCGCTGTGCGGGTTGAGGCCGAGCTGCTGGTAGAGCGTCGCGAAGACATCGCCGAACTTCACGGGCCGCTCCACGCATTCGCCGCCATCGCGGCTCGTCGCGCCGATGACTTGGCCGTGGCGCATCCCGCCGCCCGCGAGCAGCGCGAAGGAGACGTTCGGCCAGTGGTCGCGCCCGCCGTCTTTGTTAATCTTCGGCGTCCGTCCGAACTCGCCCCAGACCACGACGCTCACGTCGCGGTCCAACCCACGCTGGTGCAAGTCTTCGATGAGCGCTGAAAGCCCCTTGTCCAGCAGCGGGAACTCCTCGCGTGCCTGGCCGAAGTTGTTCCCATGCCAGTCCCAGCGACTGAACGCGATGGTCACGCAGCGGACGCCCGCCTCGACGAGCCGACGAGCCATCAGGAAGTCGTCGAGCAAGCGATGCGAGCCGTCGTCCTTGAGATTCGGGAAGCCGCGCCCGTAGCGGTCGCGCAGTTTTTGGTCCTCTTTGTTCAAGTCCAGGGCGTCGGCCAGCTTGCTGGAGGTCAGCATGGCGAAGGCTTGCTGGTGAAAGCTGTCGAGGCCCTCCACGAGACCGCTGTTGTCCACGTCGCGACGGAAGTGGTCGAAGGCCGTGAGCAGCGAGCGCCGCTCGTCGAGCCGGCCACTGTCCACGCCATTCAAGACCATGTCGTCCTTGCCTTCCTTGTTCGGCTTGAACGCCGAGTGCGCGGGCCCGAGGAAGCCAGCCTGGCCGGGGTCGCCCCACGGGCGGTGGCCCGTGTTCGGCGCGAGGCCCACGAAGGCGGGCATGCCGGGCGTCGTGGTGCCTTGGAGTTTGGAAAGCGTCGCGCCCATGGAGGGCCAACCGCCAGCGGGTTGCAGCCGGGGCGCGCGACCCGTGTGGCATTGGAAGGCGTCGTGGCCGCCCGCCGCGCCGACCATCGAGCGGATGACGGTGTATTTGTCCGC
>JAYTIO010000595.1:0-5847 GCA_043731805.1 Pedosphaera sp.
GCCGTCCCGGCTCGCAGCGGTTGCGCCCGCAGCGGGGCATGGGAAAAATCTGAACCGCTCACTCCCCGCGTGGCCGCTGCGGACGGGGACCGTCCGCGCGCCGGGGGCAGGCGCGGATGCGCCCCAACCGCAGCCTGAGGATTATTCGCCTTTGTCGGAAGGCGTAGCTTGTGACAAGCTTCGCGCATCGAATGCCTTTCACCATGAGAACCCTCCCCGCCCTCCTGTCCTTGCTCTCCGCCCTCCTCGTTTCCCCGCCCACCGCCCAGTGCGCCCCCGTCCCGCTCTTCGACGGCCAGACGCTCGACGGCTGGGATTACGAGGCCAAGCATTGGCGCGTCGCGGAGGGCATGATCACCGGCGGCACGCTGGAGGAGCGCATGCCGCGCAACGAGTTCATCGCCAACAAGAAATCATTCCACAACTTCGAGCTGCGCCTCAAACTCAAGATCAGCGGCACCGAGGGCTTCGTGAACTCCGGCGTGCAAATCCGCAGCGTCCGCGTGCCGAACAACTCCGAGATGTCCGGCTATCAGGTGGACGCCGGCAAAGGCTGGTGGGGCAAACTCTACGACGAGTCGCGCCGCAACAAGGTTGTCGCCCCGCCCCTTGACGAAGCGAAGTTGCTCGCCGTCGTGCAGCAGTCTGACTGGAACGAGTATCGCATCGTCGCCGAAGGGCCGCGCATCCGCGTCTGGATCAACGGCGTGGCTGCGCTGGACTTCACCGAGACCGACCCGAACATTGCGCTCGACGGTCGCATCGGCATCCAAGTCCACGGCGGCGGCAAGACGCTCGTGCAAGCGAAGGACATCACCATTGAGGAGCTGCCGGCGACGCCGAACGCGATGACTTGGGAGAAGCTCGGCGGCTACCAAGCCAAACCCGCCGCGAAGAAATCCGAAACCCCGCCCGTCCCCAAGACCAAATAGCCACGCCCATCCGCCATGAACACCGCCCTTCGCCGCAACTCTGGTTCCGCTCACCCTGCGCTGCTGTGCCTCATCGCCGCCGTGGTCGGCGCGGGCGCGGCGTTCTTCTATGCGCACAAGGAAAAGGCCGCGCTCCAAGCGGAACTCAGCGCGACGCGCACCCAGCTCGTGCAGTTGAAAGCGGAAGCCCCGGACGCGAAGGATGTGGAGAAGCTCCGCGCCCAAGTCCGCGAGGCAGTGGAACTCAAGCGGGAGGTCGAGGAAATCCACCGACTGCGCGGTGAGGTCACGCAGTTGCGCAAGGACAAGGCCGGGTTCGAGCAGGCGAAGGCGGAGATCGCCCAGCTCCGCGTGGCGACGGCCCAGCAAGCCCAGCGGTTGCAGGCGGAGAACGGCGCACTGCGCGGGCAGGTCCAGTCGGCTGTCCAGAACTTGCAACAAGTGCAGGCCCTCGCTGCCGGCCAACCCGGCTTGGAGCTGAAACACGCCTGCATCGACAACCTGAAGCAGATTGATGGGGCGGTGCAACAGTGGGCCTTGGAGGAGCGTAAACTGTCCGCCAGTCCGGTGGAATGGGCAGGCGTCCTGCCCTACTTGAAGGGAAGCGTGTTGCCAGTGTGTCCATCCGGCGGGGTTTATAGTAAGGGAAAGACGGTGTCTTACTCCCCCACTTGCTCCGTGCCTGGGCACACGCTCTGAGCCGGAAGGATCTAGTTGAGGCAGGCGTTCCCCTTAACGCAGAGACGCAAAGAACGCGGAGGAACGCAGAGTTGGGCCAACCCGAGAGGGTTCACCTTTTGGCGGCCTTCGCCGGCCGCTTCTCTGCGGAGCTTTGCGGCCTCTGCATCTCTGCGTTGAAGTGGAGCGCTCCAAGTCCTACTGCATCGTTTCGGCTGAGTGGAGTGAGTGGAGGCTTCACAAGGGCGGCCGCGTGAGCGTAGCTTCCGCCCATGCAAACCACCGTTTCTTCCGCACCGGCTTCGCGCCGTCAGTTCCTTGCCGCCAGTTCCGCCGCCGCCGCGACGCTCGCCTTCCCCGCCATCCTGAGCGCCCGCAATCCCAACGACAAACTGGCCATCGCCATCATCGGCTCCGGCGGGCGCGGTGGCGCGAACTTGGGCGGCGTCGCCCCCACCGAATACATCGCCGCCCTCTGCGACGTGAACCAACGCAACCTCGATGCCGCGAAGGCGAAGTTCCCGCAGGCCGCGAGCTTCACCGACTTCCGCAAGCTCTTCGACCACGCGAAGGACTACGACGCCGTGGTCGTGAGCACCTGCGAACACACGCACGCCTTCGCCACGATGATGGCGCTCCAGGCCGGCAAGCATGTCTATTGCGAGAAGCCGCTCACCTACAACATCTACGAGGCGCGCAAGGTCCGCGAAGCCGCCGCCGCGCGCCCGAAGCTCGCCACGCAGATGGGCATTCAGATTCACGCGACCGAGAACTATCGGCGCGTGGTGGAGTTGATCCAAGCCGGAGCCATCGGCGGCGTGCGCGAAGTCCACGTCTGGGTCTCGCGCGCGTGGGGTTTGCAAAGTGCGGAGGCGGCGGCACGCAACAAAGACATCGTCAACGTCACCGACCGCCCCAAGGACGCGTCGCCGATTCCCGCCGGGCTGGACTGGGACCTGTGGCTGGGCCCCGCGCCGGAGCGGCCCTTCAACGAAGTCTATTTTCCCGGCCCCAAGTGGTATCGCTGGTGGGACTTCGGCAACGGCACGATGAGCGACCTTGGCTCGCACATGAACGACCTGCCGTTCTGGGCGCTCAAGCTCAAAGCCCCGCTGACCGTCGAGGCTTTCGGCCCGCCCGCGCACCCCGAAATTGCGCCCGCCTCCATGCACGCGACCTACGAATACGGCCCGCGCGAGGGCATGCCGCCGGTGAAGCTCACGTGGTATCAGGGCGAGGACAAACCCCAGCTCTGGACCGAAGGCAAGATTCCGCAGTGGGGCACCGGCCATCTCTTCGTCGGCGATAAGGGCATGCTGCTCGCCGACTACGGCAAGCACGTGCTGCTGCCGGAGCAGGACTTCGTGGACTTCAAGCGCCCGGACCCGACCCTCCCGCGCGTGAAGAGCCACTACGACGACTGGCTGACCGCTTGCAAGAACGGCACCCAGGCCAGCGCGAACTTCGAGTATTCCGGCTGGCTCACCGAGGCGAACCACCTCGGCAACGTGGCGTATCGCGTGGGCAAGAAGCTCGAGTGGGATCCGGTGAACCTTCGCGCGAAGAACGCGCCCGAGGCCCAACCGTTCATCCAGCGCGAGTATCGCAAGGGCTGGTCGCTGGCGTGACGCAGTAGCCGCCGAGGTGAGGCGGCGGATGCCAGCCTTGAACCCGCAACTTTCAACTCTCAACTCTCAGCACCGCCGGTCCGCCTCCTGAGCTCGGCGGCTACCGGCAAAAAAACCCGGGCGGGAGCGGCACCCGAATGCTCCCACTCCCGCCGACCCGGCCACACGGATCTCCACCGCGACCACATCGCTTACCAGAGGCACCCGCCGGACTTCGCGGCGCTGGGGCTGAGAGAATTTCTCAAGGCCCGGTTGCAACTCAATCAAGTCCGTGGCCCTCGACTAGCCCGTCGCCCGGCGCAGCGCGCGCTCGTAGGCCGCGTTCATCTGGCAATCCTTCCCCAGCGCCTCCGCGAGCGGGTCTATGTCCTGCGCGCTGAAACCCAGGTGCAGGTGCCGCCGCCAGCCTTCGGCGAACGTGAAGTGCTTCGAGAGCTTTCCCACGGCGCGCGACATTTCCTCCATCGAGCGCAGATAGGAGTTCATGCCCTGGCTTGCGTCCAGCCAGCCTTGCTGGCTCTGGTGCGCGGCGAGTGCCGCGAGTTTGGTGGCATGAACGGAGGTGGTGTTGACGAACGCGCCGGGGACGATCTTCCGCCGCAGTGGGTCGCACAGGCCGTGCGGCATGGCGTGATAGACCGTCACGTCGTGCGTGTAGCTGGGGCGCGGCGGGACGGTGTGGAAGTTCGGCATCCCGTGCGTGAAGGCGGCCGTGACGGCCAGCCGGCAGGTGGTCATGTGGTCCTCCATGTAATCCTGCGGCGAGTGCGTCAAGACGATGCTGGCCTGCGCCTCGCGGACCACGGCGGCGAGGCGGCGCAGCGTCTTGACCTCGTAGAGGATTTCTAGGTCATCACCCAGCGGCGGATGGAAGTGCGCGCCCAGAATCTTCGCCGCCGCCTTGGCCTCGGCGAGGCGCCCGCGTCGGGTTTTCCCCGGGCTGAACTCGACGCTGCCGCAGTTGCCGGTGGAGACGTTGAGGTAGTGGATTTCCCAGCCGCGCTGTTGGAGCAGCAGCAGCGTGCCGGCGGCGACGAACTCGATGTCGTCCGGATGCGCGAAGAGGGCGAGGGCGGATTTCATGCGCGCAACGCAACGGGAAGATGGCCGGGCTGGCAATGCGGAAGTTCGTCATCAACCGGGAGGCCGGCGGAGGTCAGGCCGGCCGCGCCACGACTTTCTCCCGATAAAAACTGCCGCCTCGTTTCCTTCACCGCTCACATCAGCGCCCGGTTGTTTGGGCGCGTGTAAACGGCTTGCACGACGCTGATGTTGCGCTGGGCGAAGGCGGCTTCGCAGTAGCTGAAGAAGTAGTTTCACTTGCGGATGAAGTGGTCGTCGCACTTCAGCCGGCGCAGCTCGGCGTGCTGGGCGTTGAAGCGGGCGCGCCACTCGCGGAGCGTGCGGATGTAGTGCAGGCCGAGGTCGCGCAGCTCGAACAGGTGCAGGTCGCTCACGCGCTGGAGCGCCTGGGTGACGCGCCCGGCGGAGAGGATCAGCGAGCCGGGGAGGATATGCTTCTGAACCCAGTCCACGCCGGTGCGGAACTGGTGGTAGCGGCTATCCGGGCAGGTGACGAACTGGAGGCTGAGCAGGCCGTGGTGCTTGAGCAGGTTGTGGCACTGGGCGAAGTAGTCGTCCACGTAGCGTTCGCCGACGGCTTCGATCATCTCGATGGAGATGACCTTGTCGAAACGCCCCGTGATGTCGCGGTAGTCTTGCAGGCGGACTTCCGCGAGGTCGCCGATGCCCTCGCGAACGAAGCGCTCGCGGCAGTAAGCGTGCTGGGCTTTGGAGAGAGTGAGGGTCGTAACCTGGCACTTGTAGTTCTTCACCGCGTGGCAGGCGAAGCCGCCCCAGCCAGAGCCGATTTGGAGCACGTTGTCGGTGGGCTTGAGGCGGAGCGTGCGGCAAAGCGCTTCGTATTTCGCGTTCTGCGCCTGTTCGAGCGTCTGCTCGGGCGAGGTGAAGATGCGCACGCGTAAGTCATCGTGGCGTCGAGCCAGCGTTTGTAGAAGTCGTTCCCGAGGTCGTTGTGATCGGTGATGCTTTGGTGGCTGTGTTTGAGGGAGTTGGGGCGGAGGAGGTGCTGCACGTGGTTCAAGCCGCGCAGGAGGTTCAGGGCGGCGGCGCGCGTTTTGGAGTCCGCGAGGCCGGGGGCGTGCTCGACGTTCTCGATGAACCAGGCAATCACCGCCGGCAGGTTGTCAGTCTCCCAATCGCCGTCCACGTAGGCCTCGCCGAACCCGATGTCGCCCTAGAGCACGCAGCGCTTGAAGAAGCCGGGGCGCACGATGCGGAGGTGCGCGGTGATGGCGGGCGCCCGTCCGAGCCGTCGGGTCGAGCCGTCGGGCATGGTGATGTGCAGGCAACCCTGCGGCATCCGCGAGAGGGCGTGCTCGATGGCGCGTTGGGAGAAGGTGGGGCGATGGAGTTCGACCGCCGGCGTGGCGGGCGGCGGCGGGTGGGTGGGAGGCGCGGCGGGCGTGGGGTTCATGCGGGTGGGGGGGCTAACCCTACTTGGCGGATTCGGGAGGGGATGATGGCGATTTGCTGGGGTTTTCGGGGGCGAAGGCCCCGAAGTCTCCACTACAGGGCCAGCGGGGCGG
>JAYTIO010000596.1:0-11543 GCA_043731805.1 Pedosphaera sp.
CCGCCCCGCTGGCCCTGTAGTGGAGACTTCGGGGCCTTCGCCCCAGAAAACCCCAGCAAATCGCCATCATCCCCTCCCGAATCCGCCAAGTAGGGTTAAACTGCGCGGCCCTCCGCTGCTCTTTGGCTTACGGCGGCGTCGAGCCGCGTCCCGCGCGCCTCCAGAGGAGGGCGCACAGCGCCAAGCTCGCCAGCGAAAGGCCGACGCCCAAGCGGAACGGCCAATCCACGTAGGTGAGGCGGACGGTGCTTTTGCCGGTGGGAATGGGGATGGCTTGGAAGGCGTGGTTGGCGCGGAGAATGGGCACAGACTGTGTGTTCACCGTTGCCCGCCAGCTTGGGTAAAAGTTCTGCGCGAGGACTACTACGGTCGGTCCGAGCGCTTCGGCTTCCAGCACAATGTTGCCCGCCCCCGTGCCGACGAAGTGCAACACCCGTGCCTTTGCCGACATCCCATGGGGGGTGTTTATGTTCAACCGACGCGCTTCGGAAGGAAGCAGAACCACTCGGCGATAATCCAGTGCCTGCGTGTCCACGTAGGCGAACGGAGCTTTCGAATCATCACCGATGATTGGGCGCTGCCCCGCGCTCACCAACGGCATCGCCGTCTCGCGGCGTTCCCACTGCATCAGCTCGCCCGGCCTGGTGGTGTGCGTCACGCCGAGAAAGTCCATGAGGTTGGCGGGCGCGGGGTTCGTGGTGCCGTAGAGGAAGTTCTCCACCTCGCTCCACTCGCGCGTCACGAGCGTGGACGCGCCGTTCACCTTGGGCAGGCCGTCGAGCAGGTTCAGGTTGCCCCAGAAGGCCAGCCGCTGGCCGATGAAGTCGTCGTAGAACTTCGGCACCATCCGCGTGTGCAGCGCGCGCTCGGCCAGCGGACTGAGCATGAGGCGCGACTCGCCCAGCTTCGGCGCGGGCGTGAGTGAGCCTTTGCTCTCGTGATACGCAGCGGCAAGGCCCGGCTCGAAGGCGGAAGCGGGGAGGGTGGCAACCAAGGCCGAGTTGTTCTGCACGGCACTCGTGGCGAGGAGGAGGAGGAGCCCGAGGGTGGCAAGCGCCCGCCAACTTGGGCGCAAGTTCAACAAGGCCAAGTGCAAGACCAACAAGGCCGTCACCCATCCCATGACTCCGGCATCCGCGCGCGGTGCGTTCGGAGATAGCCGGACTGACCAAAAGGTGTCCTGCCACAACACGACTCCCGACAGCAGAACGACGAGCAGGGCCGGCCATTCCAACTCCGTGGCTTTGAGGAGCGCTCTGGCTCGCTCCATGAACCGGTCGCGCGAGTCCGTGGTGCCGTCGCCGTGCGGGTCAGCCGCCGCGCGGAGTCGGTCGGCGACGGGGACGAGGAAGGCCATGCCCCAGGCCGCCAGCAGCGGCACCGTGAAAGCCGCCAGCATCAGCGCCTTGACCGGGAAGCGCACCACGCCCAGCGGCAGCACGGCGCGCAGCCAGCCCCAAAGCGGGAAGTTGTCCCCCATCGCCAGCAGCACCGCCAGCAGCGTCGCCACGCCGAGCAGCTTCACCTCCGGCGTGTGAATGCGCCACACGGCCAGCAGCGCCAGCGTCAGCGGCACGATGCCCAGATAGACCGACGGGAAGAACGCCTGCCCAATCATCACGAACACGCCTTGCTCGGTCTGGAAGTTCATGAACAGCGGGAAGAACAGGTTCACCCAGCCCCAGCCCGGCAGCGACCAGAACGTGTTCACCGCGTCCCCGCTGCGCTGCGAGAGCGAGAGGAGCTGGAAGAAGGGGAGGAGCTGCGCGGCGCAGAGGCCGGTGATGAGGAAGATGACGGAGAGGAAGCGAGTGATTAGTGAGTAGTGATGAGTGGGGCGTTGGGTTGAAGGGGATGCGGCGGTTTCAATGGGCACGCGCTCTCCCTCACCCCGGCCCTCTCCCGCTGGGAGAGGGGGAGACGCAGTCAGCGTTGGTGCGGACTCGGGCGGCTCTGACTTCGGCGCCGATGGACTGGCGGCGGGATTCGCGAGTGGAGCGACCGGAGCACCGGCCACCGCACTTGCGCTCTCCCTCTCCCAGCGGGAGAGGGCTGGGGTGAGGGATGAATCGCTCGGCTTCCTGTCGTGCAATTGCGCCGACCGGCTTTGGACTTTGGGCTTTGGGCTTTGGACCCAATCCACCAGCAGCAGCGCCGCGAGAAAGGCCCACGTCAGCAAAATGATTTCCGGTGCCCCCGAGAGCATCTGCATCGCACCGGCCAGCGCGGCGAGGACGAGGCTTCGCCCGCCTTCCTGCCACGCGCGCCGTGTCGCGAGCACGACCCACGGCATCCAGCCCAGCGCGACGAGGTAGTTCGGGTAGATGACGCAGCCCAGCACCAGCCCGCTGAAGACGAACGCCACACCCGCCACCGCCGCGCCGAAGCGGCTGCCCGTCCACCGTTCCGCCAGCGCGCGCATCCCCATGCCGCCGAGGAACAGGTGCGCCACGCAGAAGAAACCCAGCGACCACGGGAGCGGCAGCAGCAGGTAGAGGAGCGAGCCGGGGTAGAGACAGAGCGTGTTCCACTGCGCGAGGTAGGGCGCGCCGCAGTTCACGTAGGGATTCCACAGCGGGAAGAAATCGCCGCTCCAGAAACACTCGCGATGGAAGAACGCGAACGGGTAACCGAGGAACCCGTAGTCGCGATAGAAGAACGCCTCGCCGCCGAAGAGCACGCGCCAGAAGGTGACGACGAGGAGCGCGGCGAGGACGAGCGCGAAGCGGCCGGGGGAGAGCCAGTCGGCCGGAGCGACGGGGTCTGGGTTGGGGGCGTCTGGAGTCACGAGCGCTTGGTCTTTGTAGGAGACGACGTCAGGAGTCTCAAACTTTCTCCAGAGAGGAAGTGAGACTCCTCACGTCGTCTCCTACAAGTGCTCGGCTGCCGCGCCACCAGAGGCAGCCGCATACAGCCAACCCCGCCAGCGAAATTCCGACGCCGAGGCGGAACTTCTCGTCCACATACACGAGGCGGACGGTGTGCTTGCCGGCGGGGACAGCGAGGGCTTGGAAGGCGTAGTTCGCGCGCCAGAGCTTCACCGGTTGGTCGTCCACGAAGGCGCGCCACGGGTGGTAGAAGGACTGCGCCACGGTCACGAGCGTCGGGGCGTCGGTCTCGATGTCGGCGAGGATTTCGTGGGCGGCGAAGCGGCGGGTGGTGACGCGGGCGTTCGCGGCGTTGGTGGGGACCGAGCCGACGGCATCGGGTGGAAGGAAGACGGTATGGCGCGGGTCGAAGTCGGGTGCGAGCAGTGAATCCAACATGCCAATCGGCGTGGAAAACGCTGGCCGCCCTCTCGCGGCAACGCGCGGCAATGCGCTGGTCCGCCTGATCGGGGAGTCGTTTGAACGACGCTGCGACGCGTAGCCGACACCGAGGAAGTCCAGCAAGCCGTTCGCCGCAGGTGCGTTTGTGCCGCCGACTGGATAAAGGCACCGCTGCAAGCCGTCCTGCTCGCGCAGGCGAAGGTTTGAGGAGCCATTCACTTTCGCGACGCCGTCGGCTAAGTTCAAATGGGACCAAGACTCAAGGCGCTTCACATAGAGGTCCAACGACCAGACGTGAAGCTTGGTCGCCTCCTGCGTGGTGTTCTCCAATCCGCCAGACTGACGGTCTCTATCCGAGATGTGCCGTCCGAATAGCAACGACTCTTCTCTCTCCGGAGTAATGAAGTAACGAGAGCTGCCGGCGTTCCGGTCTGCTTCCGTCTCGAACAGAGGTGCATCCCACATGTCGGCGAGCAGTTCGGCGCTAACGCGCGGCACTTGATTGGGCTGATGCGTGAGCGGGTCGGCGGCGAGTAGGACAAGGAGCGCGGTGGCGGCAAGCAGGCGTTCCCGCGTCGCGCGCGCGCCGAGGCCGGCCACGACGGCGATGGCTCCGAGGGCCGCGGCCAGCCACGCGAGGCGGACGAACGAGTTGGCCCGAGTCTCCGGCCACCGGTCGTATTGCAGCGGGTGTTGCTGGCCGAGCCAGATCACCAGCGCCACGCCCGCCACGAGCGCGAGGGCGACTTGCGCGAGCGGCTTCCAAGCAGGACAGGCATCCTGCCTGTCATCTAACTTCTCTTTGGCGTCGGGATTTATTGGCGTGCTTGGCGCAGCAGAGGAGTTTGTGCCGTCAGGCGGGACGTCTGACCTACTTTGGAGCCACGCCACACCGAAGGCGGCGAGCATCGGCACGGTGAAGGCGGCGAGGAGGACGAACTTCACCGGGAAGCGCGCGATGCCGCCGCCGGGCAAGACGTCTTTGAGCACGCGGTAGAGCAGGCCGGCGTCGCCGAGCGCCATGAGGAGAGCGAAGGCGGTTGCGCCGGCCAGCAGCCAGACGCGGCGCTCGCGGGACTTCCACACGGCCACGACCGCGAGGGCGAGCACGCCGAGGCCGAGGTAGTAGCTGGAGAGGAATTGCTGGTCTTGCTGCACCCAGAAGCCTTGCGGGGTTTGGAAGTAGCGGAAGAGCGGCACGAGGAAGTTCGCCCAGCCCCACGGCGGCATCGGCCAGCGGGCGTCGCGGTAGGATGCGTCGCGCTGTGAGTGGGCGAGGAGGTCGAAGAAGGGGAGGAGCTGGGCGGCGGAGAGGGCGGCGATGAGGGCGATGAGGAGCGTAAAACGTAATGCGTAATGCGTAAGAAGACCTCCGCTTACGTTTTCCGTTTTCCGTTTTCCGAGGTCTGCCGCGAGCAACACCCCGAGCAGCCCCCACGTCAGCACGACGAGTTCGGGCACGCCGGTGAGCATCTGCATCGTGCCGGCCAGCGCGGCGAGGACGAGTTTGCGGCCGCCTTCTCGCCAGGCTTGCTCGGTGAGCAGCACGATCCACGGCATCCAGCCGAGGGCGACGCAGTAGTTCGGCCAGGTGATGCAGGCGAGCGACGCGCCGTTGATGGCGAAGGCGGTGCCGGCGACGGCGGCGGCGAAGCGGTTGCCGGTCCAGCGTTCCGCCAGCGCGCGCGCGCCGAGGCCGCCGAGCCAGAGGTGTAACAGGCAGAAGACGCCCAGCGCCCACGGCATCGGGAGGGCGACGAAGAAGAGGGAGCCGGGGTAGAGGCACATGGTGCCCCATTGCGCGAGGAAGGGCGCGCCGCAGTTCGAGAGCGGGTTCCACAGCGGCAGCTCGCCCGCGCGGATGCTCTCGCGCAGGTAATGTGCGGACGGATAGGCCATCACGCCGTAGTCGGAGCGGAAGAAGGTTTCCGTGCCCATCCAGATGCCGGGGAAGGCGACGACGAAGGCGAGCAGGAGAAAGACGGCGAAGCGGCGTGGGGTGAACCAGCTCGATGGTTCCGAGTTCGGAGTTTCGAGTTCAGAGTTGGCGATGGCAGACAAGCGAAGTGATTAGTGATTAGTGATTAGTGATTAGTGATTAGTGATTAGTGAGGCACCCGGTCTCTCTCGCCACCAGAGGATGCCGCACACAACCAACCCGAGGGCGGAGAGGGCGACACCAAGTTGGAAGCGGCGGTCCACATACTCCAGACGCACCGTGCTGCGGCCGGCGGGGATGGGCACGGCTTGGAAGGCGTGGTTCGCGCGGAGGATGGTTGCAGGCTGGCCGTTCACGGTGGCTCGCCACGGATGGTAGAACGCCTGCGCGAGGACGACCAGCGTGGGCGCGGGGGATTCCACATCGCACTCGATGCGGTGGGCGGTCCAGTTCGCGGACAAGATTTTGGCGGACGTGGCGTTGGTGTTGTTCACCCGCTGACGGTCCCACGGATGGATGAAGACGGTCGCGGTGGAATTCCAGTCGGGGGAGCCGAGGGCCGGCAGGGAGTTCTCGGCGGCGGCGAACTCGGGGCGTTGCCCGGCGGTGATGAGGGGCAGCGCGGTGGTGCGGTGGTGCCAGTGGAAGAGGTTCGTCGGGGAGCTGACGTGCGCGACGCCGAGGAAGTCCGCAAGGGGCGCGGGGACGGAGTTGGTGCCGCCGGACAGGAAGAGGCGCGCCTCGACCTCCAACTGCGTGCGTAGGAAGAGGCTGAAGAAGCCGTCGGTCTTCGCTAGGCCGTCGAGGAGGTTGAGGTTGTCGTAGAGGCTGAGGCGCTGGAGTAACAGGGTGTCGGCGAGGCTGGGCAGGAGCTTGCCCTTGAACTCCTGCACGGCCTGCCAGGTAAGCGCGGCGCGGGGGCCGCCGACGCGCGGGGCATCGGGGGCTTGCGCGAGCGGATGGCCGGGCTGAAACACCTCGGGGGCGACGCGTGGCGTGAGTTGGGGCAGGTGGGTTCGCAGGTCCACGAAGAGGACAGCCAAGAGGGCGAGGCTCAGGCCAAGGGTCCGCCTCGGCGTCCCGGCCCGCGCCAGCCGCAGCACCGCCGCGACGGCCAGGAGCAGCGCGACTCCGCCGATGAAGCTGCCACGGAGCAACAGGCGTTGGCCGGCCTCGCCTTCATCCGGCAGCGGATGCGTGCAGCCATACAGCGTGAGGCCCAGGCTGCTGGCGAGGAGCAGGCCAGTGGTGAGGAGCAGGCGGCGGCGGACGGTGGGGTCGGACGGAGTCGGCTGGCCCGGCGCGGGGAGTAATTCGCGCAGCGCGAAGGCGGAGAGCAGCGGGAGTGCGAAGGTCAGCGGGAGGACGAACTTCGCCGGGTAGCGCATCCCGCCCAGCGGCAGGATTTGTTTCAAGGCGGGATACAACCAGCCGTTCTCGCCCATCGCCATCGCCAGGCTGAACAGCCCCACCGCCGCGAGAAACCACACGCGCGGCGGGCTGCCCCGGCGGACGGCGACCAGCGCGAGCGCGAGCACGGGCAGGCCGGCGTAGAACGAGGCCGTCCAGCTTTGCCCGCTTTGGAACGGCACGCCGGGCGCAGACAGGACCGTCTGAAAGAGCGGCACGACGAGGTTCGCCACGCCCCGGACAGGCAGCGACCAGACCGCGCCGTTAAAGCCCGCGTCGCGCTGCGAGTGGTGGAGAAGTTCGAGGAAGGGGAGGAGCTGGGCGGCAGCGAGCAGGGTGACGAGGGCGATGAGGGAAAGGAACCTGAGGAGGTGAATGAAGAGTGAAGAGTGAAGAGTGAAGAGTGGCGGGCGTTCGGCAGACACGACCGGTTCCGAACGCCTGCGGAACAGTGAACACTGAACACTGAACACTTCCCCCCCCACCATCCCCGCGAGCATCAGCCAGGTGAACAGGATGACTTCGGGCGCGCCGGTGAGCATTTGCAGCGTGCCGACGAGGGCGGCCACAACAAGCTTGCGGCCGCCTGCGCGCACGCCGGTTTCCACGGTCAGCACGACCCACGGGAGCAGGCCCAGTGCGGCCACGGTGCAGGGCCACATCAAGGACTGTTGCATCAAACCGTGGCCGGCATACGCCACGCCGGCGACCGCCGCGCCCAGCTCGTGACCGGTCCAACGCCGCGCCACGGCATACGCGCCCAGCCCGCCGAGGTAGAGATGCAGCAGACAGAAAATCCCCAGCGAGCACGGCAGCGGCAGCAGCAGATAAATCAGCGTGCCGGGATAGAGGACCATCGGGTTCCACTGCGCGAGGAAGGGCAGGCCGCAGTTGTTGAGCGGGTTCCAGAGCGGCAGTTCCCCGCGCCAGAAACTCTCCCGGTGGTAGTGGGCGAAGGGCAGATGAAACAGGCTGAAGTCGCGGAAGACGAACGTCCCGGTCCCCAGCCACACGTCCGGCCACGCGGCGAAGACGAGCCCGAACAGGAACAGCGCGAAGCGGGCGGGGGGGAGGAACGGTTTCGCGTTCGGAGTTTCGGGTTCGGAGTTGGCGGCGGGCGGAGTCACGGCGTGGGGCGGAGTTCAGCGCACGTCGGTGAAACGGCGGGCTGACTTGTTCATCGGCGGAATTGTCGCGGACGGGCGGGATGGGCCAAAGGAAAAACTGCGCCGCTGCCCGCCTGCTCACTTTCCACCCGCCCTGCGTCACTCCGGCAGTTCCTTGCCCTTCGTCTCCGGGCCGATCCACACGATGAAAAAGCCCACCAGGTAGATGGCGGCCATCACGGACGCGGCCTTGGGGAAGCTGTTGTCGAACACCTTCATCAGCGTCGCGGTCTGCAAGCCGCCCACCGCAGCGACGATGCGGCCGAAGTTGAAGGCAAAGCCCTGGCCCGTCGCGCGCACGGCGGTCGGGAACAGCTCCGGCAGGTAGAGCGGGAAGAAGCCGTAGAACGACGCGGTGGCCGCGCCGGCCACGAACGCGGAGAACAGGAAGAAGTCGCTGTAGGTGGTGTTGCATTGATAGAGCAGCAGCGCGCCGCCGATGGACGCCACGCACAGCACCGCGTAAGTGATGCGCCGGCCAAAGCGCCCCGCCGCCAGCGCCGCGACCATCGTGCCGGTGATGGCCCCGACGGAGAGCCAGAAGAGCGTCCATTCCTTCGCGTGCTTGGTGGCGTCGGGTTCGAGCTGAAGCACCCAGCGCGGCGCCCATTGCGTCGAACCCCAGGTGCCGAGCAGCGCCACCGCCGCGAGGCCCGCCCCGAAGAGCATCATCTTCACGATGGCCGAGCCCTGACCGGGCTTGATCGCCCCGACCGCCTCCGCGCGCTCGACATACATGCGCATCGGATACAGGAAGCCGAACAACGCGATGCCCAGGCCAACCACGGTGATAACGATTGCAGCCAGCGCGCCGACGCCGGCGGGCGACCACGCCCAGATGATGCCCAGCGCGGCGAGGCTGCCGATGAGCACGCCGAGCAAGTCCACCTTCGCCCAGTGCGACGTCGCGCCACGCTTGCGCTCGGCCTCCCACTTCGCCGACTCGGGCACGAAGAAGAGGATGAAGAAGATGAGCAGCGACGGCAGCGCGCCGCTGATCATCAGGAAGCGCCACGCGGAGTTGGAGAGCAGCTTCGTCGTGAAGGCCTCGGACAACCCGATGCCGAGGAACATCCCCTTCGCGGTCGCAATGAAGTTGAGGAGCACCATGCTCAACACGGCCACGAGCAGATAACCCACGTTCGCCGCCGCGCCGATCAGCCCGGCGATGAACGCGCGGTTCTTGCCCGGCCAAATTTCGTTCACCAGCGCCACGCCCAGCGACCACTCGCCGCCCATGCCCAGCGACGCCACGAAGCGCAGCACCGCGACGTGCCACGCCTCCGTCGCGAAGCCGCACAGGCCGGTGAAGATGGCGTAGGTGAAGATGCTCAGGGACATCGCCCGCACGCGGCCAATCTTGTCGCCCAGCCAGCCGAACAAGACGCCGCCGCTGGCCGCACCCACGAGGAACACCGCGATGATGGCCCCGAACCATTTCGCGGAATCAGCGGGCACCGCGTTCGGCCCGAGCAAGTCCGCGAGCGCGGGCTGGCCGATGAGCGGGAAGAGGCCCATCTCGAAACCGTCGAAGAGCCAGCCGAGGAACGCGGCCAGCAGGGTCATGTATTTCGCTTTGGAAGAGGGCGTGGCTGGCGCGGAAGTTTCGTTCATGCGAGTGGCGGGCATTGCTAGAGGCAAAGCGCGGAGGGGTCAAACCATTTGGCCGGCCAAGCTCGCTGTAGCGGCGGTCTGTGACCGCCGCCGCGCAACGTCGGCGCTCGTAGAGCGCCGCTACATCACTGCACGCGGCCGAACTTCTTCTCCAGCTCCTTCAGGCTCATCTCGATGAGCGTGGGCCGGCCGTGCGGGCAGGTGTAAGGCATCCGGCAGCGACGCAGGTCGGCGACGAGCTGCTCCAGTTCCGGGCCGGCGAGCGGGTCGTTGGCTTTCACCGCGTGGCGGCAGACGGTCTTGACGATGACATCCTCGCCGAGGCGCAGGGCGTTGATGCCTTCACCGGCGGCCTTGAGCGCGTCCACGAGTTCGAGGACGAAGCGCCGGGCGTCGGGGACTTTGGCGAACGGGGGCAGCGCTTCGAGGAGGAAGGTGCGCTCGCCAAACTCGCTCAGGCCCACGCCGAGGCGAGAGAGGATGGGCAGTTGCTTGCGGAGAAACTCCACGTCGCGCACGGACAGCTCGACGGTCTCGGGAAGCAAGAGCCGTTGCGAGTCCGCTTCGCCGCCGGCTTCGAGACGGTCGAGCATCTGCTCGAAGAGGATGCGCTCGTGTGCCGCGTGTTGGTCCATGAGCACGAGCCCGCGATCGCTCTCCAGCACGACGTAGAGCCGACCGATGACGCCGACCAAGCGCAGAGGAACGGAAAGCAGCGGGGAATGGGGGGCAGGGAATGCGGAATGCGGAATGCGGAATGCGGAATCAGGGCCAGTGGTGACGGGCACCAGCGGCTCCCCGCTGACTGCTGACTGCTGACCGCTCCACCCCATTGGCAACGGTGTTTGCTTCGGAGCGCTCGCCGGCCAGTCGGGGATGGGTTTGCCGGGGAGTGATGGGAAGAAGTCGGGCGTCGCCGCAGAAGGCGCTTGGATTGGTGTTGACGTGGCAGGGACGCGCTGCTGCGCGGCCGACTCGGGCGCGCTCGCCGCTGAGGGAACTTCACCTGAGAAGGGGACGCGATGGCCGACCGGCCGGTCGGCCCTACCGGGCGCAAGCGAGGAGGTGGCGGGCTCTGCGCTATGAAAACGCAGCAGCGTGTCGCGGATGGCCTGGGTGACGAAGCCGCGCACGGCGCGCTCGTGGTGGAACTTCACCTCGCGCTTGGCCGGATGGATGTTCACGTCCACTTGCGCGGGATCGAGTTCGAGGAAGAGGCACGCGACGGGATAGCGGCCCTTCATCAACGCGGTGTGGTAGCCCTCCAGGAGCGCGAAGTTCAGCGCGCGGTTCTCGATGGGCCGGCGGTTGACGAAGAGATGCTGGTCGTCCCGCGAACCGCGCGAGACGCCGGGCGCGCCGATGAAACCCCAGAGGCGGAGTTGAGAGTTGGGAGTTGAGAGTTGAGAGGCTGATTCGGGTTCAGCGGGGTCGCGGAGTTCCTCGTAGGTTCCTTGAGTGTCCAGGGTGAGGAGTTTCAGGTCGGTGCCGTGGAGGGCGCGGAGACGTTCGCGGAGGGCGGCGAGCTGGCCGGCAGGGTCAGTCGCGGAAGGCGTGGCGGGGAGTTGGAAAATCGTGCGGCTGTCGGTCGTGAAGGTGAAGGCGACGTGCGGGTGCGCGAGCGCGGCCAGCGTGAGGTAGTGATGGATGTGGGCGCGCTCGGTCTCTTCGCTGCGGAGGAATTTCCGGCGCGCGGGCAGATTGAAGAAGAGCTGGCGCACCTCGATGCTCGTGCCACTCGGCGCACCGGCGGAGCGAACTTCCAGAATCTTGCCGCCGTGGACAATGACCTGCGTGGCCTCGGGCGAATCGCTGTCGCGCTCGCGGGTGGTGAGCGTGAAGCGGCTGACGCTGGCGATGCTGGGCAGCGCTTCGCCGCGAAAGCCCATGGTGGTGATACGGAACAAGTCCTCGGCTTGCCGCACCTTGCTCGTGGCGTGGCGTTCGAGGCAGAGCAACGCATCGTCGCGGCTCATGCCCAGGCCGTCATCCGTCACGCGGACGAGGCCGCGTCCGCCAGCGAGCACGTCCACGGTGAGATGTGCAGCCTGGGCGTCGAGAGCGTTCTCGACCAACTCCTTCACGACGCTCGCCGGGCGCTCGATCACCTCGCCGGCGGCGATTTGATTGGCGACTTGCTCGGGC
>JAYTIO010000597.1:0-1593 GCA_043731805.1 Pedosphaera sp.
CCGCAAGAGCTTCCAGCCCAAGACCGGAGCCCAGGCCCCGACCGACGGCGACCCCAGCAACCCCAGCATGGACTTCCACGGCGAGCGGCGGAGCAACGCAACCCACGAAAGCACCACGGACCGCGAGGCCCGGCTGCTGCGCAAGGGCAAAGGCAAGGAAGCCAAGCTCTGCTTCGGGCGGCACGCGCTGAGGGAGAACCGCCACGGCCTGTGCGTGCAGGCCGAAGTCACCTCGGCCACGGGCGTGACGGAAACCCCCGCCGCGACCGAACGGCTGGCCCGCCAGGTGGACCAAGCCCAGCGCCCGCCGCCGACGGTGGGGGCGGACCAGGGCTACCACAACGCGGAGTTGGTGAGCTTCTGCCGGGCGCACGGCATCGCGCCGCCTGTCGCCCAAATCAGGGACCGCGAGGTCAAAGGACTGGCTGGCCGCACCACGCGGCCGCTGGGCTACCAAACGAGCCAGAAGGTGCGCCAGCGCATCGAAGAGATTTTCGGCTGGTGCAAGGAGATTGGCGGGCTGCGGCGGACGCGCAAGCGCGGGGTGGACCGAGTGGGCTTGAGCGCGCTGCTGATCCTGAGCAGCTACAACTTGGTGCGGATGGCCAAGCTCCTGGGCAGTCCGCCACGAACGACGATGTTGGCGACCGCGTAAGCGGGACGCCGGAACCTGCGGTGTGTCCGGAACCGGTGAAAACCGCATCCGACACCCCGCCATAAGCGCATGGCGAGTCACAAAACGGAGGTCACAACTGTGGAAATCACCCATTTTCAAGGAACTGCTAGTGTCGTAAACGTGAATGTGTCGCGGCTCGGGGTCGCCGATGAACCATTCCAAAATGTAACCGCTGCGCCGGATTTTGCCCGATGAATTGGTCTTCTATCTGGACGCCTTCGCCCGCCGCAGTGGCAAGTCGTTGATGCTGCCGATGTGCAGGGCTTCCACGGTGTGCGTCGAGTCGCGCTGGTCCACGATGGACACGACGCCCTTGCCCACGGCGATGAAGTCGCGGTGCGGCACGGCAAACTTGCGCCCGTCCGTGAGGTGGATGACGAAGGGCGTGAACGGCCCATTTAGACGGTCACGGAGGGGCTTCAAGTTCAGCATCACCAGACGCTAGCCTAATCTTTCCCGTCGGACAAAGAGTTGGGCCGGTTAACTTTCTAACTTCCCCGTTTCCTCCGTCTTCAGCTCCCCCTCCCACCGCGCCATGACGGCGGAGGCGAGGCAGTTGCCGACGAGGTTTACGGTCGTGCGCGCCATCTCCATCAACTCGTCCACGCCGAGGATGACCGCGACACCCTCGAGCGGCAGGCCGAAGGTCGCCAGCGTGCCGGACAGAATCACCCGCGACGCGCGCGGCACGGCGGCGACGCCTTTCGTGGTGAGCATGAGCGTGAGCATCATCATGAACTGCTGGCCCAGCGTCATCTCGATGCCCGCCGCCTGCGCGACGAAGACGGCCGCGATGGCGAGATAAAGCGTTCTGCCATCGAGGTTGAACGACTAGCCCTACTTGGCGGATTCGACCCTCTTTTCGACTATTTTCAGGGGTGGCCCGTGCTGATTTGCCAATGATTCGCCACTTGCCT
>JAYTIO010000598.1:0-2698 GCA_043731805.1 Pedosphaera sp.
TGAGGACGAACTCGACGCCGGGGCTGCGGGCCAGCTCCGCCAGGGGCGAGGGGCTCTTGGCTTTTTCGCCGCCCGAGCCGGGGACTTCGCCGGCGGCCATTTCGTCGAGCATCTGGGCGGAGTCGAGCAGGAGGCCCTGGACGGAGTTCAGAATGCGGCGCTCGCGGGTGGGGTTGGCGGGCAAGTG
The DNA here is from genome assembly GCA_043731805.1 of Pedosphaera sp. GTDB lineage: Bacteria > Verrucomicrobiota > Verrucomicrobiia > Limisphaerales > SXTU01 > SXTU01. The sequence goes on from JAYTIO010000598.1 coordinate 188, forward strand.
CTCGAAGGTTCCGGAGCGCCACGACATGATTTTCTTGAACGCGTCCTCGCCCTTGAGTTCGCCCATTTCAGCGTCCATGAGGTCGCCGTTGAGGAGCCAAATTTTGCCGACGAAGGGGCCGTTGGTGAACTTGAGCGTGACGGAGGCTTGCGAGAGGCTCTCCATCTGCACGATGTCCGTGAGCGACTTGCTCTGCACGCCGCGAAAGCCGCCGGACTCTTCGCGCACGAGCAGCGACTCGACGCAGTCCACGAACATCTTGATGTCGGTCGCGGTCTTGGGCTTCTCCAGATAGAGGTCGATGCCCATCGCGTAGGCGCGGGTGCGATACTCGTCCTCCACCACGCCGGTCATCACCACCGTGCGCAGGCCGGGGAAGCGCCGCCGGACGATGGCCAGCACTTGGAAGCCGTCCATGTTCGGCATCCGCAGGTCGGTGAGCAGCAGCGAATACGGCTCGGCCTCCAGCAGCGCGATGGCGTGCGCTCCGGAGGAGGCGGTGCGCACGTCGGGCTTGGCCGGGAGCGTGCCGAGCAGCTCCTGGCACAACTCCAAGAACTGCACTTCGTCATCAAGGATGAGGATTTTATTTTGCGCGCCCACGTGGGTCGCAGTGTGCGCTTTTTGTTTGCCACTTCAAGCGATTTGGGCGGACACTCACGGCGCTTTTCCGCACGGCTGTTGCAGTCCGGGAAGGCCGTCAAAGCTCATGTTGGATTCCATCAGAGGACTATCGGCTTCAGGCGGGGGAACCCCCGCCAGCCCCGTCGCGCCACCGGCGGAGGCGGCCCCCGAAAGCCTCGCCATCCCACTCAAGTCGGTGCTCGACCGCCTGCCCGTGGCGCTCAAGCCGCTCGCCACGCGGGCCGCGAACCCGGACGAGAAGATCAACGTGCCCACGGCCAAGGTGCTCGCGCAACTCGCCACCGGCGCGGTGCGCATCACGTTCGATGAACTGCGCGCCGCCGCACCCGCCGGCCTCTTCAGCCCCGGAGGGTCGGGGGAGGCGCTCGTGGATTTGGCGCTCCCGGAAGTTCTCCGCGTCGCCGGGCCGTGGCTCAAGCGCAAGTCCGCCTCCAAAGCGGAGCCGGCCCCGGGGAGTTTCTTCGCCGGCCCCGGCCCTGTCCCCGCTCCCGCTCCCGCTCCCGCGCCGACACCCGTTGCCCCCGCAGCCTTCGCCCCCGCGCTTCAGCTCGCGCCGGAAACGCCCAAGGGCGGCACGGCCTTCACCAGCTTCCAGCCCACCTCCGAACCGCCCGCGCCCGCGCTCACCCTGTTCAGCCCGGCCCCCGCCGCGCCCGAGGAACCGGCCTCCAACACCGTGCCCGTGAAGCTCGCGGTGCTCACCGTGGGCTGGCCGGAAAACCTCCGCAAGGAAGCCGCCGACTTGGGCGACGTGACGGTCGAGTTCCCCCGCGAGCAACTCGGCAACGCGATGAAGAGCGGCAAGGTCAGCTTCACCTGGGGTCAGTTGCGGAGCTGGATGAAGCCGTCCGTCGGCCCCTCGGCGGCGGACAGCACCGCGCTGCCCCTGCCCCTGCGCGTGCTCGTGCAGCCCTTCATGTCGAACATGAGGACCGGGGCCAAGCCCGTCGGCTCAGGGGACAGCGGCACGAGCACGTTCCTGAACCGCGTCCCGGCTCCCTCGCTGACCGTTCCCGTGGCCCCGCCCGCCGCGCCCGTGCCCGCTGACACCAAGCTCGGCGAAGCCCTGGGCAAGCCGGAGAAAACCCATTGGACACCGACGGAAATCATCCACGCCGTCCTAGCCCTCCCCAGCGTCTTCGGCGCGATGCTCTCGCTCCAGGAAGGCCAGCTTGCCGCCGCCGAACTGCACGCCACGCTCCCGCCCGAACTGCTCGCCTACAGCCTGCCCAAGCTCTTCTCCGCCACCAGCGAGCAAGCCCGCCAGATGAAACTTGGCGACCCCACCGTGGTTTCCCTCGTCGCCGACGGCCACCACTGGGCCGTCTTCAAGCTCGATAAAATCTTCTTCACCGTGATGAGCCGCAAGGGCCAAATGCTGCCGCTAGCCCAGCTCCAGACCATCGCCACCGAAATCGCCCGCCAACGCAAATAGCTCATGGCCATCATCAACCAAGCCACCAAGGAACTGCAGGTCAAGATCGTCTATTACGGCCCCGCCAAGTCCGGCAAGACGACCAACCTCGAGTCCATCTTCGGCAACGTCCAGACCGCCAACCCGGAGAGCAAGACCAAGATCGTCTCCCTCGCCACCAGCTCGGACCGCACGCTCTTCTTCGACTTCTTCCCCCTCGAGACCGTCACCATCAAGGGCTACAAGACCAAGTTCCAGCTCTACACCGTCCCCGGCCAGGTCATCTACAACACCACCCGCCAGCTCGTGCTGCGCGGCGTGGACGGCCTCGTCTTCGTCGCCGACTCCACCTACGAGAAGATGGAGGAGAACGTCGAGAGCCTCAAAAACATGGAGGACAACCTCAAGACCCTGAAGCTCAACCTCGCCGACATCCCCTACGTCCTCCAATA
>JAYTIO010000599.1:0-4214 GCA_043731805.1 Pedosphaera sp.
ACGGGCTGGCCGCGCAGCTTCGGGTCGGACGCCTGCTCAACCGAGGCGAAGAAGGCATCCGCGTCGAGATGGACGATGACGCGCATGGGGCCAGTGTGCGGGAAGGGAACGGACAAGGGCTGTCTGACGCCTCACTCCGGGGTGCGGCGGATGAGGGCACGCAGGACGCCCTGAATCATCAGCTCCTCGGCGGGAATCAGGTCGGGATACCTGGGGTTCTCGGCTTTGAGGCAGGGTTTGCCGTTTTTTAGCACGAAGGTCTTGAGCGTGCTCTTGCGGTCAACGAGGGCGGCGACGACCTGGCCGGGGCGCGGCTCCGGGCCGTGTTCAAGGAGCACGATGTCGCCGTCGCAGATGTGCTTCCCGATCATGGAATCGCCGGTGACGCGCAGGGCGAAGGTGTTGCGGGTGGGCTTGAACCCGATGCTCTCGACGTCCACGGAGACGCACCCTTCCGCCTCCTGCTCCCGGTCAACGCCGAGGCCCGCCGGGATGGAACCGAACACCGGGATGTCCACGATGCGCCGCCGAAACCGTTGCAGCGGGGAGATGAGCTTCAACGCCCGTGCCCGGCCGTCGCTGGCTTCGAGGCAGCCCTTCTGGCGGATCAGTCGCAGATGATCGGCGACAGTCGTGAGGCTGCGGAAGCCGAAGTGGCGGGCGATCTCGGCGAGGGTGGGTGCGACGCCGGCCTGCTCCTGCTCCCGGCGGATGAAGTCGAGGACTTGCTGCTGGCGGCGGGTGAGTGGTGACATACCGTATGCCGTGACGGTATATCGCGCCCAGCCGCCGTCAACGGGGAGTTGTTAACAAGGAGGGTTGGACCCGTGTGACGCTCGGGATGGGAGTGCGCGACGCGGAACGGCGTAAGTCTGCGACAATATGCTTGGCCAAGACGGAATCAGGGTGTCTTCGCACCTCCGAACCAAAGTGGGTTTTCCGTCTTTACCCTGGCAATAATTTGCTTCCAATCCTTGCCTGGACAGTTCTTCTCCAACCAATCCAAATCGGTGTAGCGCAGTTCCTGATTCCCAGGCACCAATTTAATGGTGCAAGGCCCCGGAGTCTGATCAAAGAAGACAATCTGGGAGCCTTCTCCATGACCCTGGTCTTTTGCAACATCAGTAATTTTGTGTCCCATGTCCGACCAAGACATGTTATCAGCTCTCGTGGGTGGGGGAGGCGAAGGTTGCACCTTGCGCGTCCAAACATCGAAGCAAGCCGCAGCCTTTTCAATCGGGTTCCAATTTCTCACTGTTGGCATTGTGTAGTCCGATTCGTAGTGTAGCGCATAGGCAGGTGTGGGCGTAAGCATCTCCAACTTGTTGATTTCATTGATAGAAAGGCAGGTTGGGAAGAAGAATTCGTTATCAGTGTCGGAATCCCTGACTGGAAGCGCGATAATCGACTTGTCGCAGCCGTAAACAAAACAAGGTGTTTCATTGCACAGCATCAAAACCGCAGGTGAACCAAAGACAACTTTGAACAGGTTTGTTAAGTCAGTGCCAGCCGCGTTTGGCAAGCGTTCCGAGAATCGTTCTATCGTGTGGTTAGCAAAGGCAATTCGACGGCCATTGAGATGGAAATCCAAAAACAATGTGCCTCCGCCGTAAAATTTGAATCGGTGAATGGGCGCCCCATCATCCTGCTGAGTAATGTGCTGAACAATGGAAATCCCCGTGACAAGGTTGCGGTCAGTCAGGGCGAACAACCTCAAATTGTCCTGCCGTGCCCGGTTTAGATGACTGCAAAATAGCATAGCGGCAAAAAAGCGCTGTATTTTCATGAACCCGTTGGATCGGTAATCTACGCGAGCGATTTTATCGGGGATTCCATCACGAAATTCTTTCTTCAATGCCTCCAACAACTTGGGTAGTTGGTCGGTATGTGGCAGCTTACGCAAGTTGCCCTCTCTCTGTTCAACAACGTGAAAATTGGGCAGGTATTTGGAATTGAATGAAAAGCACTTTTTCATACGCGCACTGAACTTGGCCGTAGCCCTGTAAGGCCGTTGGAGCTGACCACCGCCTACTTCTTCTCCTCTTTGACCTCCTGCACTTTCAACTGCTCCTTCGCCTCCAGCACGATCTGAGGCCGCTTCTGGTATTCGCTCACCTTGCCGGTCACGCGCACGGTCTTGCCCTCCAGCTTTTCCACGTCCTCAAACTTGCTGAAGTTCGAGGAGAAGATCACCAAGGTCAGGTCCTGCTTGGGAAACCGCGCCCCGAGGTTGATGCGGACGATCTTCTCGGTCTTGTTCACCTCCGCGACCTTCGCCTCGATTGTGACAGTTTCACCGACCTTGCCCTTGGCGTCCTTTGCGGGGAGCGCGTCTGGCTTCTTCTCCTTGTCCTCCGCATGGAGCGCGGCGAGCGGGAGCAGGAGGGAAAGGGCAAGCAGGAGTGGTTTCATGGCGGGGAACTTGCCAGCTTGTGGCGGGGTGGCAACGCGAAAGTCGTTCCCGACAGTGCGCCGTGCTGTGCGGTGAAATTGAATTCGTCTTGCCGCAATTCCCGGTGGCATCCAGCCTCAGCCCCGAGCCCACTACTATGCTAAACCCGCGTTCTCGACCTGCTGGCATTTGCCGTCTGCTATCCATCGGCATCCTTGGACTGCTCACCCTCACCGCCAGCTCGGCCGACAAGTATTCGGAGAATCCCGGCACGGATGGTAACGGCCATTTCACCATTGGCCCGGACTACAAACTTGATCCCGATCTCACCGACCGGGGTAATCCCAAGGGCAAGTCCTTCGGATTCACCATGCCGCTGGCGAACAGCAAGCTTTTCCGCGGCGACGACACGACCCTAGATCCAGCCAGGAAACCCGTGCGGAAGGAGCGCAAGGTTTCCGTGTATGTCCCGGCGGCCTACAAGGACGGCACCAAGGCTCCACTGTTAATCATCCATGACGGTCCGGGGCAACTCAACTTGGTGCGCAACGCGCTGGACAACCTCACCATTTCAAAGGATCCGAAGCGAACCTTGCCAGCGTTCATCGCCATCGCCGTTGAAAACGGCGGCAACGACGGCAAGAACAGCGAGCGCGGCCTGGAATACGACACCATGTCCGACCGGCTCGCCCGGTTCATACATGACGAAGTCTTGCCCGAGGTGCTGAAGAACGCGGAGATCCGAGCTGCCTACCCTCGACTGGCCTTCACGGAAAATCCCTGGGGCCGGGGCGTCATCGGCTGCAGTTCCGGCGGAGCGGCGGCGTTGACGATGGCCTGGTTCCGGCCCGATTTGTTCCGCCGGGTAATCGCCTATTCCGGCACGTTCGTTGACCAGCAAGATGACGATGCGCCGGAAGAGGCTAAATACCCGCTCGGCGCGTGGGAATATCACTCCGGCATGAAGTTGATCCAGACCAGCGAGCAGAAGCCTGTTCGCATCTTCACGCATGTGTCCGAGAAGGACAATCGCCCGAATGATCCGGAGGAGACGCATCATAACTGGGTGATGGCCGGCCAGCGCACGGCGGCGGCACTCAAGGCCAAGGGTTACCACCACCGATTCGTTTTCAGCCAGGCCACCGGCCACTGTGACCGGCGCGTGTTCGAGCAAACCCTGGCGGACACTCTGGTGTGGTTGTGGCGCGGCTACCACGCTGACTGAGACACCCGCCGTATTTGTGGGGCGGGACCTGCCACCCCTACCAGCCCCGCCCAAGCCCACATTTCGCTACAGTGCACTGGGCGGACCTACCACAGCCGCTCCACCTTCACCGTTTCCAATCCGTCCTGCATCTCCTTTGGCAAGTCCGGGTAAAAATTCAGGCCGGTCTGCCGCTCAATCTCCCGCACGCTCGTCAGAAATTGAGACAACGGCTCCTGCCCCGTCACCGTCTGCGGGGCGATGAACGCCAGCACGCGGGGTTGTCCGTTCTCCTCATCGAGGATGATGCGATAAAACGCGGTCGGAACATCCACGCCGCTTGGCAACTTCTTCGTATCGCCCGCGAATACCGGCCCCGTCACCACCCACACCCGCTCCAGCCGCACGGCGAAATCCTTCGCCTCCTTCTCCTCCAGCACGCGCCACCAGATGCGGTTCAGATCCGGTGCCTGCGGCGCGATGTTGCTCATCAGGAACGTCTCCCGCTGCGCCTCGTGTCCGTAGCGCGTGGCAATGGCGTAGTTGGGAGCCATGTGCCCGCGATCATATCCAGAGTTGCTGTAGTCCTGGTGCGCGACCCGGCTCGTCGTGCGCGTG
>JAYTIO010000600.1:0-5911 GCA_043731805.1 Pedosphaera sp.
CCGCCCCGCAGCGAATCCGCCGCGCTGCGCTGCCAGGTCGTGGCCCCGGACTCGAACATCCCCAGCGACTGCCGCAGGGGCATCGCCTCACAGGCACCCAGCCCAAGCCAGCCGAGCGCAACCAGACCGAGGAACAGTTTTTTCATAAGGTGTGGGCTCCGGCGAACCGCCGAAACCAGACCATCGGGGATTCAATCGCATCGTCAGCCGCCCGGCAATGTTGATTTTTGGCGGTGGGACCGGCTGGGGGTCCGGGCTGGCGACGAGGGTTTGCTCAAAATCAGACTAGCCAAACCCCCGCGTTTCCCCAAAGTGTGCGCCCGTTTATGACCGGCCCGTTGTTCATCGAAGTGCAGGGCTCCCTGCTCAACCTCGCGTTCGTCGCGAGTGGCTACGTCGAGGACGCCACGCTCTACGTGGCCGTCCACGACGAGGTCCATGAGTTCGAGTATGAGGACAATGAACAGGCCGGCCGGGCGTTGCAGGACCTGAGCAGCCTCCTCGCCGCCCGCAACCTGCTCCTCGGCTCAGTCAAGTAAGCCTCCCCCCCCATGTTCACCGGAACCTACACCGCCATCGTCACCCCCTTTAAGTCGAGCGGTCAGCTCGACGAAGCCGCCCTCGAACGCCTCATCAAGGCCCAGATCAAGGGCGGCGTGGACGGCATCGTCCCCTGTGGCACCACCGGCGAATCCCCCACGCTCGACTACGAGGAACACATCCGCGTCATCGAGCTGTCGGTGAAGTTCGCCGCCGGTCGGTGCAAGGTCATCGCCGGCACCGGAGCCAACGCCACGAGCGAAGCCATTTACCTCACCAAGGCCGCCGAGGAAGTCGGCGCGGACGGCTCGCTCCAGGTCGCGCCCTACTACAACAAGCCGACGCAGGAAGGCCTCTTCCAGCACTTCAAGGCCATCGCCGCCGCGACCGAACTGCCGCTCATCCTCTACAGCATCCCCGGCCGCTGCGGCGTCGAGATCGCCGTGGACACCGTCAAGCGGCTGGCAGGCTGCTGCCCAAACGTCGTGGCCATCAAGGAAGCCGGCGGCTCCTGCGACCGCGTCAGCCAGCTCCGCCAAGCGCTGGGCAAGCACTTCAACATCCTCAGCGGCGACGACTCCCTCACCCTGCCCTTCATGAGCGTCGGGGCCGAGGGCGTCATCAGCGTCGCCAGCAACCTCATCCCGCGCGAAGTCAGCCACATGGTGGACCACTTCCGCTCCGGCCACCCGGCGGCCGCGCTCAAGCTGCACGCGAAGTTCTACCCGCTCTTCAAGGACCTCTTCATCGAAACTAACCCCGTCCCGGTCAAGGCCGCGCTGGCGATGCTGGGCGTCGTCGAAGAGCACTACCGCCTCCCCCTCGTCCGCATGAGCGCCAAGCACCGCGCCGTGCTCAAGGCGACGATGCAGGCGTGCGGCGTGCTGAAGTAGGCTAGCGCGTTCCCCGTGGTTCCGGCCCACCTCCTCCGCATCTTCCGCAGGCAAGCCGCGTTTCGCTGGTTGCCCGCTCTCCCGCCGACGCTAGACTGTAGGCCATGAAAATCCGTATACTTTCGGCTCTCCGCCTTTTTGCTTTTCTCTGTGTCCTCGGTGCCTCGGTGGTGAACCTCCCCGCCGCTGACAAGCCCCGCGTCTTCCGCGCCGGGGCCGCCACTAGCAACATCACCCCCAGGCTCGGCACCTCCATCAACGGCAACATGAGCGATGGCAAGGCCACGCACATCCATGACGAACTCCACTCCCGCGCCCTCGTCCTCGACGACGGCACCACCAAGCTCGCCATCGTCGTCAACGACTCCTGCATGATCCCGCGCGAGGTCTTCGATGAAGCCAAACGCCTCGCCTGCGAAGCCACCGGCATTCCCGCGAGCCATATGCTGATGTCCGCCACGCACACGCATTCGGCGGCCACCTCCGCGTCCGTCTTCCAGAGCGAGGCGGACATGGAGTATCGCGCCTTCCTCGCCGTGCGCATCGCCGACGCCGTCCGCCGCGCTCACAACAACCTCACCCCCGCCCGCCTCGGCTGGGGCAAGGCCAGCGTGCCGGACCAAGTCCACAACCGCCGTTGGCATATGCAGCCCGGCACGCCGCTCAAGAATCCCTTCGGCGGCGAAGACCTTGTGAAGATGAACCCCGGCATGAAAAACCCCGCGCTCCTCAAGCCCGCCGGCCCCACCGATCCCGACGCCTGGTTCCTCACCGTCCAGCGCACCAACGGCCAGCACCTCGCCCTCCTCGCCGACTACAGCCTCCACTACGTCGGCGGCAACCCCGGCATCTCCGCCGACTACTTCGGCGCCTTCGCCGACCGCATCCAGGAGCTCCTCCACGCCGACCGCCAGGACCCGCCCTTCGTCGGCCTCATGGCCAACGGCACCAGCGGCGACATCAACAACATCCCGTGGCGCGACGGCGACACCAACAAATACGCCCCCGGCCAGAAACTCCGCATCGTCGCCGACCGCGTCGCCACCGAAGTCCTCAAGGCCCTGCCCGCCGTCCAGCTCCACGACTGGATTCCGCTCGCCGCCGCGCAGAAAGAAATTTCTCTCAACGTCCGCAAGCCCGACCCCGCCGCCCTAGCCCGCGCGCAAGACATCTTGGCCAAAGCTCCCAACCAGTTCCCGCGCCTCAAAGGCCTCGAAGAAATCTACGCCCGCGAGACCGTGCAGATGGCCGACTACCCCGACCGCGTGGAACTCCTCCTCCAAGCCCTGCGCCTCGGCGACCTCGCCATCACGGCCATCCCCTGCGAGGTCTTCGCGGAGATCGGCTTGGAGCTAAAGGCCAAGAACCCGTTACCCGCCAGCTTCACCATCTCGCTGGCCAACGGCTACAACGCCTACCTCCCCACACCCGCCCAGCACGCCCTCGGCGGCTACGAAACCTGGCGCGCGAAGAGCAGTTACCTGGAAACCAACGCCTCCCCGCAAATCACCGCCGTGCTCTTCGAGTTGCTGGGGCAGTTGAAGAAGTAGCACCGCCGAAACTGGAGCGCGGCTGTCCCAGCCGCAGCAAGTCACGAACGAAGCCAACGGGTCGGAGTGCCCCACGCGGTTTCCACACCGCACCGCTGCTACGCCAGCAGCTTGTGGATCAGCTCCCCGTGCACGTCCGTGAGCCGGTAGTCGCGGCCTTGGAAGCGGAACGTGAGCTTCAAGTGGTCGAGGCCGAGCAGGTGCAGAATCGTCGCGTGCAGGTCGTGGACATGGCAGCGGTCCTGCGCCGGACCGAAGCCGAGTTCATCCGTCTCGCCGATGGTTTGGCCACCCTTCACACCGCCGCCGGCGAACCACATGGTGAACGCATCAATGTGATGATTGCGCCCGGTCTTGTCGCGGTTCTCGCCCATCGGCGTGCGACCGAACTCGCCGCCCCAGATGACGAGCGTGTCTTCCAGCAGGCCACGCGCCTTCAAATCTTTCACCAGCGCGGCACAGCCTTGGTCCACGTCCTTCACCACCTTCGGGAAGTCATCTTCCAACGTCTCGCCGGGGCCGCCGTGGCTGTCCCAGTTCGTGTGATAGAGCTGCACGAAGCGCGTGCCGCGCTCGATAAGCCGCCGCGCCAGCAGGCAGTTCCGCGCGAAGGACGGCTTGGCCGGGTCCACGCCGTAGAGGTCGAGCGTCGCCTTGGTCTCGCCGGAAATATCAATCAGCTCCGGCGCGCTGGACTGCATCCGATACGCCATCTCATAGGCGGAGATGCGCGTGTTGATTTCGTCGTCACCCGTCGCGACGAGGCGCTGGAGGTTCAAGTCGCGCACTGCGTCGAGCGTGCGGCGCTGCCGCTCGGCCGTGACGCCGGCGGGACTTGAGAGATTGAGAATCGGCTCACCCTGCCCACGCAACGGCACGCCTTGAAACGTCGTCGGGAGAAAGCCGCTGCCCCAGTTCACCGCCCCGCCCCGCGGCCCACGCGGCCCGCTCTGCAACACGACGAAGCCCGGCAAGTCATTCGCTTCGCTGCCGATGCCGTAAGTCGCCCACGCACCGAGGCTCGGGCGGCCGAACTGCCCCGCGCCGGTGTTCATGAAGAGCTTGGCCGGCGCGTGGTTGAAGAGATTCGTCGCACACGTCGTGACCACCGCGATGTCGTCGGCAATACCCATTGTGTAAGGCAGCATGTCGCTCACCCAAGTGCCCGCCTGACCGCGCCGCTCGAAGTGCTTGCGCGTGCCGAGGCACTTCACGCCGTGGCTGCTGCCCATGAACGCGAAGCGCTTGCCCTCGATGTAGCTCTGCGGAATCGGCTGGCCGTTCAACTCGACGAGCTTGGGCTTGTAGTCGAACAGCTCCAACTGGCTCGGCCCGCCCGCCATGAACAAGTAAATGACCCGCTTCGCCTTGGGCTCAGCGTGCCCGCCTTTCGGAGCGAAAGGATTCACCAGCGTCGGCGCGTTGGCCTGCACTTTGTCCGCCAGGAGCGACGCCAGCGCGACGGAGCCGAGGCCCATGCCGCACTGGTTGAAAAACTGGCGGCGAGTGGCGGCGATTAACGGGTCGTTCAAAGGCAACTGGTTCATGTCATTCCCTCGTGATGGTCTCATCCAAGTTCAACAGCACCCGCGCCAACGTCATCCAGACGGCGAACTGCTTCGGCTCCACGCCGACGGGGGCTTTCGCAGCCTTCACTTCCGCTTCCGTCAGGCTCGCGGTTTCAGATTTGAGCAATTCCCCAAGTCGCGCGGCCTCGATCCCCGTCGGCTGGCGCGCGAGGCAGAGGCGGAAGGCGTGTTCGAGCCGCGCCGTGTCGTTGGCAGGAACCTCCTTCAGCACACGCGTCGCAAGACCTTCGGCGAACTCGACGAACGCCGTGTCGTTCAGCAACGCGAGAGCTTGCAGCGGCGTGTTGCTGCGGAGGCGGCGCGTGCAAGTGCTAAAGCCGTCTGGCGAATCAAAGACATTCATCGAGGGCGGCGGGGTGGCGCGGTAGTAGAAGGTGTAGAGGCCGCGCCGGTAGCGGTCGGGGCCGGTGCTCGTGGGCCAGGGTTGCTTGCGCTGGCCGAGCGCCATCGCGTTCTCAGGGATGGGCGGATACACGCTTGGCCCACCGAGCGTGGGAGTGAGCAAGCCGCTGGCGGTGAGGCCCACGTCGCGGACGATTTCGGCGTCGAGGCGCAGGCGGTTCTGGCGGGCGAGCCACTTGTTGTTCGCGTCCACGCGCTGGAGGTCGGGGCGGACGGCGGAGGATTGGCGGTAGGTGGCGCTCGTGACGATGAGGCGGTGGAGCCCCTTGAGGGAATAGGGAATGGGGGATGGGGAATGGGGGGAAGGCGTCGGTTGGCGGAACTCAACGGCGAGCCAATCCAGCAACTCCGGGTGACTCGGCAGCGTGCCTTGCGTGCCGAAGTCGTTCTCTGTGTCCACGAGGCCCTTGCCGAAATACTGCTGCCAAACGCGGTTCACGAGGACGCGCGCCGTCAACGGGTTCGCCTCATCCACCAGCCAGCGCGCAAGGTCGAGGCGGTTCGGCTCACGGTCAGGGGCGGCCTTAAACGGGTGCAACGCGCTGGGGAAATGCGCCTTCACATCACCGCCGTCGCGCGTGAAGTCGCCCTTGATTTGCAGGTAAGTGCGCCGCGGCTTCGCGGCCTCGCGCATCACCATCGTCGTGTCCACCTTGGGTTTCTCGGCGCGGAACTTCTTGATGGCGGCCTGATGCGTCTTGTTCTCCGCCGCATTTTCCACGAACGACGTGACCATCACGAGCTTCTGCGCGTCCGCGCGCTGCGCGGGTTGCGTGTCAAAAATCTCCCGCCAGAGCTGCGGCATCGCCTGCCGTTGCTCGGGGGTCATGCTGGCTTCCCACTTCAACTCGCGGTCCACGATGCCCGCGTCCTTCTTAAACAAGTCCGTGATGTAACCCGCCACCTTCGCCTCGATGTCCGCCGCGCGCTTCGTCTC
>JAYTIO010000601.1:0-8056 GCA_043731805.1 Pedosphaera sp.
GGGTGGCGGTGACGGTGAGCGGGCCGCTGTTCTGGGCGCGCAGCAGCCGGAGCTTGCCCGGCGCGACTTCCTTGATGACGGCGAACGGCCCCGCGCTCCACTCGAACTTCAACTCGCCCGCGCCCTTGGCCTGCATCGCCGCGAGGTTCGCCATCTGCGGCACGACCTCGATGGGCGCGCGCCCGTCCCACGTGACCGGGGCCTTGAGCGTGAAGACCGGCTCGGGGATGGCTTCCTTGACCGTGATGGCGATGTCCTTGGTCTTCACGCCGTCGGCAAAGACAGCCTTGAACTGGAGCGTCACCGCCGTGTCGCCCGTCACGCGGCCGGCGGCGAAGTTGAAGTGAAAGCGGTCCGTCGCCACGACCTCCTCGCGGCCGGCGCGCTTGAGCAGCCAGAGAACTTTCTGCGCCCCGCCCGCCTGTGCGGTGAGCTCGACGCTCTTGCCTTCCTCCACGACGACCTTCTCCGGCGACACGGCAAAGGCACTCCCCGCCTGCACGAGCGGCCCGACGAGCGTCTGCTGCGGCTTCTGGTTTTCGAACTGCAACCGCACCCAGTCCGCCGAGCGCGCGACCTTCGAGATGCGGACCTCGTCGAGGTCGCCGATGAAGCTGTAGTTGTTATACCAGCCGCCAATCCAGAGGCGCGCGGGGCTCTTGATGGCGAGCGGCCCTCCGTTCTTGGTGTTGGTGCCGTCGGGCTTGCCGTTCACGTAGATGACCGACTCGCCCTGCCGGTAGGTGTGGACTACGTGCGTCCATTCGCCAGGCGCGATGCGGCTCTCGCCGGACACGTTGCCGCCGGAAAAGTAGCAATCCATCTGCACGTGCGGCGGGCTGCGGAACTGCATCACCACTTTGCCCTGCGCCTGTTCGTTACCCCAAGCAAGGATGGTGGTATTCGGCGTTTGAGTGCGGAACCATGCCTCTGAGCTGTGCGGGCTGGCCCCGGTCGGGTAGCTGGGAATCTTGTCGCCGCCGAAGACGCCGGCCTTGCCGGGGAAATGCCGCGCGCGGCCGATGATACCATTCGTCACCGAGGTGCCGGTGTCCTTCGATTCGAGCGTGCCGACTTCATCCTGCACGGTGTCGCCGAGATGCCACACGCTGAGGTAGCCGTTGGACTCGTTGAAGACCGCCTTGCCGTCTGACTCGCTCGCGGCATCGGCCTTGCCCCAGTGCATGCGAATCGCCTGCCGCGCGTTGCCCTCGATACGCGGCACGCGCACCCACACGCTCGCGTTGCCGCCGGCCGCGTCCCATTCCTCGACTTGATACGCGAGCGCCGTGCCCGCACTCGTGGAGAAGCGCACGTCCTCGCCGTTGGCCTTGGCTTGCTTGAAATCGAACCAGTCCTTGTGCAGCCGCACGAGCAGCGGGAAGCCCTCGGCCACCGCGCCTGCCGGCACGTTCGCGCCGTCGGGGGTCGTGAGAACGGTGAGCACGCCCGCGTGCTGCCAGCCGGAGTAGGAGGCGGTGCTCGCGGCTTGCTGGGCCTGCGCCGGGGCAACCATGGGGAGCAGCAGAGCGGTGAGCGTGAGGCACTCGGCGAGGAGGTGGTGAACTTTCATATTGCGATCCCGCAACCCTACCCACCCGCCGCCGCACCGTCTTGGCACAAAAGTGCATCCCGCCATGAAACTCGGCACAACCGCCAGCGTCCGCTGCGGGCGCATCTCGACACTGCCTCTCGAACGCCAGCGGCTGGAGCGCGGGCGTCCCGCCCGCTTCGCACGCACGCACGCAGTCCACACCGGTCCTGCTCAACCGCAGCTTACCTCCCGCGTGCCAAGCGGCCCGGCGGGCCGCGCTCCGGGGGTAGGACGCGAATGCGCCCGGCAAAGCGACCAGACTGGCCACCCGCCTTTTTGCGTGTCATCGCCCCGCCCCTTTGCGACGCTGCCGCCATGATTCTGACGCCGGCGGAATTGGACAGCCTCGTGGAAGCCCTGCATCCCTCGCCCCACCAGTTGCTCGGGATGCACCCGCTCGGCGACGGCTCCGGCATGGTCGTGCGCGCCTTGCTCCAGAACGCCGCCCGCGTCGAGGTGGTGCCCGTCCATGAGCCGCAGAAGCCGAGCTTCGTGCTGGAGATGCTCGATGCTCGCGGGCTATTCGAGGGCACGACGACCGCTGCCCAACGCACCTTCGCCTACGACCTCGTCATCACCGATTATCAGGGCAATACCCGGCGCACGCGCGATGCGTATTCCTTCTGGCCGTCGCTGGGTGAGACGGACCTCTACCTCTTCGGCCAGGGCAACGAGCGCCGCATCTACGACAAGCTCGGCGCGCAACTCCGCGAGGTGGACGGCGTGCCGGGCGTGAGTTTCGCCGTCTGGGCACCCGAGGCGCAGCGCATCAGCGTCGTCGGCCTGTTCAACAACTGGGACGGGCGCTACCACCCGATGCGCAAGCTCGGCGCCTCCGGCGTGTGGGAACTCTTCGTGCCGGGCTTGGGCGAAGGCACGCTCTACAAGTTCGAGGTCCGCAATGCCCTCGGTGACATCGTCCTCAAGACCGACCCTTACGGTTTCTTCTTCGAGGCCGCGCCGCAGAACGCCTCCATCGTCTGGAACAACCGCAAGTTCGCCTGGACCGACGCCGCGTGGCTCGAGCAACGCCGCACGCGCCAGCCGCTGCGCGAACCGTTGAGCATCTACGAAGTCCACCTCGGCTCGTGGATGAAGAAGAACATCGCCGAGTCCTACAGCTACCGCGAAGTCGCGCCGCTGCTCGTGGAATACGCGCGCCGCATGGGCTTCACGCACATCCAGTTCCTGCCCGTCTCCGAGCACGCTTACTACCCGAGCTGGGGCTACCAGGTCACGGGCTTCTACTCGCCGACGTGCCGCTACGGGACGCCGGATGATTTCCAGTTCCTCGTCAACGCGCTGCACGAGGCGAGCATCGGCGTCCTCGTGGACTGGGTGCCGGCGCACTTCCCGCGCGATGGTTGGGCGCTGGCGCGCTTCGACGGCACGGCGCTTTACGAGCACGAAGACCCGCGCCAGGGCGCGCATCAGGACTGGGGCACGCTCATCTTCAACTTCGGCCGCCACGAGGTCCGCAACTTCCTCACCGCGAACGCGCTCTTCTGGTGCGAACGCTTCCACATCGATGGCCTGCGCGTGGACGCCGTCGCCTCGATGCTCTACCTCGACTACTCGCGCAAAGCCGACGAGTGGGTGCCGAACCAATACGGCGGGCGCGAAAACCTCGAGGCCATCGAGTTCCTGCGCGAGTTCAACCACCTCGTCCACACCGAGTGCCCGGGCGTCCTGACCATCGCCGAGGAAAGCACCGCCTGGCCGCTGGTCACGCGCCCGCCCTACCTCGGTGGGCTGGGTTTCACCTTCAAGTGGAACATGGGCTGGATGCACGACACGCTGCGCTACTTCAGCCGCGACCCGCTCTATCGCCAGCACCATCAGCACGACCTCACGTTCGCGATGCTCTATCATCACAACGAGAACTTCATCCTGCCGCTGTCGCACGACGAGGTCGTCCACGGCAAGTGCTCGCTGCTCGGCAAGATGCCCGGCGACGACTGGCAGAAGTTCGCGAACCTCCGGGCCTTGCTCGGCTACCAATGGCTCTTCCCCGGCAAGAACTTGCTCTTCATGGGCGGCGAATTTGGCCAAGGCCAGGAGTGGGGCGAGAACCGCGCGCTCGACTGGTGGTTGCTGGAGGCCAACCCGCAGCACGCCAGCGCGCAACGCTTCCTCGCCGACTTGAACCAGCTCTACCGCAGCCACCCCGCGCTGTGGGAAGCCGACTACGACCTCGAAGGCTTCCAGTGGGTGGACTGCTCCGACAACCGGCACAGCGTCTTCTCCTTCCTGCGGCGCACGAAGGACGGCGGGCAGCAACTCCTCGTCGTGATCCACCTCACGCCGGAGCTGCGCACGAACTACCGTATCGGCCTGCCGCACGGCGGCTACTGGCGCGAGTTGTTGAACAGCGATTCCGCCATTTACGGCGGCAGCAACCAAGGCAACCTCGGCGGCGTGAAGGCGGAGGAAGTCGAGATGCACGGCCAGCCCTGGTCCGCTGAATTCACCTTGCCGCCGCTGAGCGTGAGCGTGTTTGTGATGTAGTAGGTCTGCGCGTCCCGCCTGACTTTCCAAGCAATCAATCCCGTTCTCCGTGTTCAGAGCGGGAAGAATCACTTCCTGCTTCACTCTGCGACACCGAGGCGAGGAGGCTTTCAGGCGAGCCTAGCAATCGCGATGTTTCTCCCTCTACCTTCATCGGATGAGGGGAGAGGGCCGGGGTGAGGGGTTACGTGCGTCGGCGTTGGTGGCCCCACCACCCCTCATCCGGCCTGCGGCCACCTTCTCCCCTCCTCCGAGGAAGGGAGAAGGCGCGCGCCCGTAGCATCCAGCCACTCCAACGGCGCGCTGAGGACAGACGCGCCCTACCCCACGCCTTTGACTTCGTGGCCATCCTCCCTCACCCCATCCCGCTTAGCCGCCGAGGTCAGGAGGTGGATTTCTTGCCACGAAAGGGCGCAGAGAGCGCAAAGAAATTCCGTTCACGGGAGAATGTCTTCTTTGTGTCCTCTGCGCCCTTTCGTGGCAAATCCGTCTTCCCTCAAAGTTTGCAAACCCCCTTGCCGCGCGTAATGTCCCGCCATGGCCGAGCCAAAGAAAAAGCCCGTTCAACGCGAGGACAAAGACCCCGCTGAACCTTCCCTCGCCTCCACCCCGCTCGCCGACCTGCTCCCGCGCGAGCAGCTCGAACAGCTTTCCACCCTCCAGCTCGTGGACCTCATCACGAGCAAGCTCCCCCCGCGCCACGCCTCCATCTTCGACATGGTCTATCTCCGCGAACGCATCGCCGCGCAGGAGGACATGAACGACCAGGCCCGCGCCGCGCTGGAGAAGATGGACGCCATCATCGAGAAGCTCCGCTCGCCCGCCTTCCGCGTCGGCACCTTCCTCGCAGCCGTGGACCGTGACAAAGCCCACGTCTGCCTTGGCGGCACGGATTACGTCTGCCGCGTGGACCCGGCCATCCCGCTCGCCAGCCTGCAAGCCGGCCAGCGCGTGCTCTGCAACGAAGCCTTCGCCGTCGTGCAAGGCCTCGGCTTCGACCGCAACGGCCCCATCGTCCGAGTGGATGAACTGCTCTCCGACGGCCGCCTGCGCATCGGCCAGGAAGCTGGCGTCACGAACTTCGTCATCCAACGCTCCGCCCTGCTGGCCAAGGAGAAGATGAAGTCCGGCATGGAGGTGCGCCTCGACGTGAACCAGCGCGTCGCCCTCGAAATCATCGGCGTCGGCAAGCGCGTCGAGCGTTCGCTGGAAACCGTCAGCGAACTCCCGTGGTCGGCCATCGGCGGACAGGAGGAAGCCGTGCGTGCCATCCGCGACGCCATTGAGCTGCCCTTCCTCCATCGCGACCTGTTCAAGAAGTTCGAGCACTCGGTGCCGAAGGGTTTTCTCCTCCACGGCCCGCCCGGCTGCGGCAAGACGCTGCTCGGCAAGGCCACCGCCTACAACCTCCGCCAGCAAATCAAGGCCGAGACCGGCGTGGACCACCCGGAGTTTTTCCTGCACGTCAAAGGCCCGGAGATTCTCAACATGTGGGTGGGCGAGAGTGAGCGGCAGGTGCGCGACCTCTTCGCCCAGTGCCGCGAGCGTGCGAAGGACGGTGCGCTGGCGTTCCTGTTCATTGACGAGGCCGAGAGCATCCTCGGCACGCGCCGCGCGGGCCGCTACTCGGGCATCCTCAGCACGCTGGTGCCGATGTTCTGCACCGAGATGGACGGCATCGAGCCGCTGACCAACGTCGTCGTCATCCTCGCCTCGAACCGCGCGGACCTGATTGACCCGGCCATCCTGCGGCCCGGGCGCATTGACCGCAAAATCCGCGTCCGCCGCCCGGACAAGGCCGGCGCGCAGGCCATCTACGAAATCTACCTGCGCGATTCCCTCCCGCTCGCCGAGCCGAAGGCCGACCTCGCCCGCGCCGTGACCGACGCGCACTTCGCCCGCACACCGGACAACGAATTTGCCGAGGTGAACTTCCGCAGCGGTCGCCGCGAACTGCTCTGCCGTGGCGACCTCGCCAGCGGAGCCATCATCGCCGCCGTGGTCGAGCGCGCGAAGTCCCTCGCCATCCGCCGCGCCATCGCGACCCAGGCCAGCGACACGCAACTCACCCGCGCTGACCTCCTCACCGCCCTCCGCCTCGAACACGACGAGAACGACCTCTTCCCCGCCAACGACCTCACCGAAGACTGGCTCAAGCTCACCGACTTCGACCCGGAGAATGTGGTAAAGCTCGGCCCGGTGCGGGCGAGGAAAACGGAGCGGAGCGGAGTGGTGTGATGAACGGCGCGATGCTTCCCTTCGAGTGAAGTTCTGATATTCTCCCAGCCATGAAAACAGTCCTGTCCGAACCAGAAATCGTGAGCCGCCACGGCAAACCCGTTTCCGTCATTCTCCCCATCAAGGACTACGAGGAGTTGTTGGAACGCGTGGAAGACGCACAGGACGTCGCCTGGCTAAAGCAGGTCGGCGGCAAGCCCCGGCAATACCGCCCCCTCAGCGAGTATCTGGCCGGGCGCAAGGCCAAGGCCCATGTATAACGTCCTCCTCGAACGCGCCGCCGAGAAGGAGTTGTCCCGGCTCTCCGCCCAAGTTCACGACCGCATCATTGCGGCGATTCAGGGACTGGCGAACGACCCACGACCACCCGGCTGCCGCAAGCTGGTGGGGAGCGCGCACGACTGGCGCATTCGAGTCGGTGACTACCGCGTGATTTACGAAATTGCCGACACTGTCCGTGTGGTCCGAGTCCATCGCGTCCGCCACCGCCGGGAAGTGTATCGCTGATACACGGCAGGCTGACCCGACCAATTGACACCCGCCAACCGCCGCCGCACTTTCGCCCCATGCCAACCGCCAGCATCAACCTCCCGCCGGACCTGAACTCGCTGGTGGAACGCAAAGTGACCTCCGGCCAGTTCCACTCGGCGGAGGAGGTTCTGTGCGAGGGGCTGCGGCTACTTCAGGAGCGCGAGGAACTCGGCAAGCCGGACTTCGAGGTTTCGACGCTGGAGGAACGGGAAGCCAAGTTGCTCGTGGACATGGAGCAAATTGAACGTGGCGATGGAATTCCCGGCGAGGAGTGTTTCCGGCGAGCAAAGGAACAGGTCCGCAAGGCGCGATACCCACGGATGAAGCGCAGATTGAACACAGGCGAAGAAATTTATAAGGAAGGCACGAGGGCAGGAAAAACTGCGCTTGAAGTCGCTACCAATTCCTTCCTGCATTCCTGCTCTCCTTATAAACCATCTTCGTCCTTATCCGTGTTTCATCAGTGTTCCATCTGTGGCTAAAGAACCTCCCATCCTCTTCGGCATCGAGACCGAATACGGCATCGCGCGGGATGGCGTGGAGGACTTGGACGTGGTGGCGGAGTCCATCGCGCTGGTGCGCAGCGCGATGGAGCCGGGGGTGCGGATGCGCTGGGATTACGAGGCCGAGAACCCGCACCACGACGACCGCGGCTGGGACGTGCCGGAGCTGCGGCAGGACTTCGACGAGGCGGATTACTTCGAGCAGGACACGCATCGCGAGTTGAGCTTCGCCGAAATCAAGAGCGATCTCGCGCTCGGCAACGGCGCGCGCTTCTACAACGACCACGCCCACCCGGAATACTGCACACCCGAGTGCTCCACGCTCGCCGAGTTGGTCGCGCACGACCGCGCGGGCGAGCGCGTGGTGATGGCCTGCGCCCAGCGGCTCTCCAAGGCGCGCGGCGCGACGGTGCGGCTCTACAAGAACAACACCGACTACCGCGGCCACAGCTACGGCTGCCATGAGAATTACCTGCTGCCCCGCGCGTTGCCGTGGGAACGGCTGGCGGCGGGCGCGCAGGCCTTCCTCGTCACGCGGCAAATATTCGCGGGCGCGGGCAAGTTCGCCATTGAGGCGGAGGACAAGTTCGTCTCGCCGCATTTCCAAATCGCCCAGCGCAGCGACTTCTTCAGCGAGTTGCAGAGCGTGGACACGATGCAGAAGCGCCCGCTCATCAACACT
>JAYTIO010000602.1:0-2258 GCA_043731805.1 Pedosphaera sp.
CGGCGGCAAGCTGGGCCGCTCCGAGACCGCCACCGACCCCGCGCCCGTCGAGATGATTGAGACCACCATCATGCTCAAGCCCGAGTGGCTGCCCACGAATCACACCTACCTCGGCTTCATCAAGGTGCCGACCGTCTATCGCAACCCCGTGTGGCGGCCCGGCTCGACGAAGGAAACGCTCATCGCGGAACTCACTGAGAAACTCTCCAACGTCCCCGGTTACGTGCCCGGTTTCCTGCAACCCATCGAGAACCGCATCCTCATGCTCGCCACCGGCATCCGCGCGCAGCTCGGCGTAAAGATTCTCGGTGGCTCGCTCGACGACTTGCAGCGGAAGGCCTTCGAGGTCGAGCGCATCGTGCGCGAAGTGCCCGGCGCGGTGGGCGTCGCGCCGAGCCGCGTGCAGGGCAAGCCGTATCTCGAAGTCGAAGTGAACCGCATCGCGATGGCGCGCTTCGGCCTGCGTGCGCAAGACGTGCTCGACGCCGTCGAGACTGGCATCGGCGGCAAGGTGATTTCCACCACGTATCAAGCCGCCGAGCGCATGGACCCGCGCGAGCGCACCGGCATCCAAGTGCGTTTGCAACGAGCCGAACGCGATGACCTCGAACGCCTCGGCGACGTGCTGGTCGCGACGCCCAGCGGCAAGCACATCCCGCTCGGCCAGCTCGCGACGATTCGCCGCACGACCGGCCCGAGCGAGATTGCGAGTGAGAACGGCCGCCTGCGCGTCTTCGTGCAGGCCAACGTGCAGGAGCGCGACCTCACCGGCTTCGTCGAAGACGTGAAGCGCCGCGTGAAAGCGGAAATTGAACCCACCCTTCC
Organism: Pedosphaera sp.; assembly: GCA_043731805.1. GTDB lineage: Bacteria > Verrucomicrobiota > Verrucomicrobiia > Limisphaerales > SXTU01 > SXTU01. The sequence goes on from JAYTIO010000602.1 coordinate 826, forward strand.
GCCGGGCATGACCATCGAATACAGCGGGGAATACGAAAACCTCGTGCGCGCACAGCAGACGCTCTTTTACATTTTCCCCGCCACGTTGCTCATCATCTTCCTGCTGCTCTACATGGTCTATCACTCGGCGAAGGAAGCCGCGCACGTCATCCTCGCCGTGCCCTTCGCGCTGACCGGCGGCGTCTTCCTGCAATACCTCCTGGGCTACAACTTCAGCGTGAGCGTGTGGGTGGGCTACATCGCGCTCTTCGGCACGGCCATCCAGACCGGCGTGGTGATGGTGGTTTACCTCGAAGAGATGGTGGCAAAGAAACAAGCCGCGTGCGCCGCCGCCGGCCAGCCCTTCACGCGCGACGACCTCATCCAAGCCATCAAGGACGGCGCGCGCCTGCGCCTGCGCCCGAAGGTGATGACCGTGGCCACCATCGTGGCGAGCCTGCTGCCCATCATGTGGAGCCACCGCCCCGGCAGTGAAGTGATGCAACCTTTGGCGACGCCCGTCATCGGTGGCATGGTCAGCAGCCTCCTGCACATCCTCGTGGTCACGCCGGTGATCTTCGCGATGCTGCGGGAGCGGGAGCTGAAGCCAGCGATGGCAAACTGAGGGGGAGGGTTCCAAACTTCTGGTTTCCTCGGTGGCCGGGTTGTGCCAGTCTGTGTTCCAACAAACCACGCCACTTGCCATGTCCACCCATGTCACGCTCCGCCGCAACGCGTTCACCCTGATCGAACTGCTCGTCGTCATCGCCATCATCGCGATCCTGGCGGGGATGCTCTTGCCAGCGCTGGCCAAGGGGAAGGCCAAGGCGAAGGCCATCCTTTGTGTGAGCAATGTGAAGCAGTTGATGCTGGCCGAGCAGCTTTACGCGGAGGAGAACAGGGATTGGCTGACGCCGGGACATTTCCGCTGGTCGAACGGAGTTTACCTGACCGAAACCTGGGCGCACCACCTGCTGCCTTATCTCGGAATCCCCAACTACCAGGGGACGACGCCGAAGGTGTTCGTGTGCCCCAAGAGCCCGGTCACCGGTCCCAGCATGGGGGCGTGGAATCCTTGGGGCATCAACTGGATCACCAACGACTACGCGCTGAACTTCGACATCGGCAAGCGCGCGGCGGAGGTGCCCACCGCGACGACGGAGGTGAACCGGCCCAGCACCACCGTGGGCATCACGGATGGCGGGACTCTGGCGGTGGATTCCCCGCTTGGCAGTGTAGCGGTGACGCCGACTTCGACCTACAAGCCTAATTGCTGGATCCTCATCCGACCGGCTGGAAGCGAGGCCTTCGGCACGCTCCAGGTGACGACGACGGCGGCTGGCAACTCGAAGGACTGTATCCAACCGGCGGACCCATCTAGGCGCGAGGCGAGCTGGGTGAGAAGCTGGGGTGGATGAAACGAAAAACTTCCCGGCTGGCCGAAGTCCAGGTGG
>JAYTIO010000603.1:0-1790 GCA_043731805.1 Pedosphaera sp.
CGTGAGCGAGGAGGGCAAGCTGCTCACCTTGCAGGTGCGGCTGGACGAGACGCCGGCTGCCGTCCAGAAGACCATCCAAGACCACCTCGGCACCGACCAACTCGGCCAGGTCAACCGCACGGAGGAACACGGCGAGTTCAGCTACGAGGTGGAGTTCAAGCGCGGCGGCGGGACACGGGCGCTCACCGTGTCGTCGGCGGGGAAGCTATTGACCCTCGAAGTCGAACTTTCCGAGACCCCGGTCATCGTGCAGCGCGCGATCACGGCGCACGCCGGGGAGCGCAAGCTGGGCAAGATCACCCGCAACGAAGAGGAGGCCGAAGTCGTTTATGAAGCGGTGCTGGTCAAGGGTGGCAAGGAACTGACGTTCACGGTGGCCACCGGCGGGAGGCTGGTGAGCGAGCAGATCGAACTGGCCGACGCGCCAGCCGGGGTGCAGCAGGCGATCAAGGCCCGGCTCGCCGGGGCGACGTTGCTGTGGCTGGAACGCGCCGACGAGGAGGGCGAGGTGACGTTCAGCCTCGGCACGCGCAAGGGCGGGGTGGAGCGGGGGTTCAGCTTCGGCGCGACCGGCGAGCTCCTCAGTGAGCAGGTGCTCTTGGGCGAGACCCCCGCAGCGGTGCGGAAGACGATTGAGCAGGAAACCGCCGGCGGCGGGCTGGTGCGGATTGAGCGGGCGACCGACGACGGCGAGACGTTCTACGAGGTCGAGGCGCGCAAGGATGGGAAGAAGGTGAGCTTCAAGGTGAACGTCGCTGGCCAGATGGTGGCGGACTGACCGGCGATGGCCCGGCCGGTGCGGCGGTTGTCGTGGCGTATCCTACGAGCTCTCGGCGGCAAACCCTGAGTTCCAGCGCCCAGATGAACCGCGCCAGCTTTCAGGGGGCTGAAACGGTTGCTTTCACGCCACTCAGCGGATGCTGCGTGGCGGCCTCCCAGGCGAGTTCCTGGAGCAGACGATTCAGCTTTTCTCCTTCCGGCAGTTTGGCGAGCGTCACCGGCACGGCGAGTCCCACCGGGCTGCGACCATAAATCACGGCGAAGTGGCAGTAGGAGGCGAGGATTTTGATAACCTCACCCGGATGGCCCGCCGTATCGGTGAAGAGCTCGCTCTGCTTCGCGATGGCGGGCGCCTCGCCTTGGATGATTTTTTCGCGCAGCGCGATCACCGCCTGGCCGACGGGCACGACGAGGAGGGCGGTGGTGCCGAACTGCGTGTTCAGCCCGCTCACCAGCTCGTCCATGGACTTGAAGTAAGCCGCGTGGGCTGCGCGCAGTTGCGGAATGGTTTTGCTGTCCTGGTCAATCTTTACGCCCTTTGCCGCCGTGGCCCAAAGCGACTGGTCATCCCACGGCAGCCAGAATTCCTGGACGGTGATGCGGAGGTGCGGGTTGTGCGTCAAGCCGAGCTTCGCTGGGTGGGTTCCGGGGCACATCTGGAAGGTTCCGGCGTGCGCCGGATTGAACCAGATGTGCCTCGGATTTGTTCCGGCGTGGCCCGGAAGGCGTCCGGCGTGCGGCGGATTGGGACGGGGAGGCCGGCGGTTGAAGCCGGCGAGCGGAGGAGAGGGTCCGCGGCGCGACGGAACGGGTGCGGGGCGCAGAGCGGCGGAGGTGGGGTAGGGACCTGCTGTGCGCGTGCTCGTGCATCCGAAGTCGGGGTGAGGCCGTCCGCTGGTCGGACCAGCCAAGGGAAGCGCGACGGCTTCGGCGAAAGGCGAGACTTATTTCAAAAATGTGTTAGCCAGTGGCAGCTCACCCCGGACCACGCCGGATGAGGCGCACGGCGT
>JAYTIO010000604.1:0-3279 GCA_043731805.1 Pedosphaera sp.
GCCGGGGATGTCATACATCACGTCGAGCATGAGCTTCTCCAGCAAGGCGCGGAGGGCGCGGGCGCCGGTGCCCTTCTTGATGGCCAGCGCGGCGAGTTCACGCAGCGCGTCAGGCGTGATTTCCAGCGCCACGTCTTCCATGCCGAGGAGCTTGCCGTATTGCTTCACCAGCGCGTTGCGCGGCTCGGTGAGGATGGTGACGAGCTGTTCCTCGGTGAGTTCCTCCAGCACCGTGGTCATCGGCAAGCGGCCGATCAGCTCCGGGATGTAGCCGAAGCCCAGCAGATCCTCCGGCTCGACCTTCGCGAGCACTTCGCGCTTCTCGACGGAACTGAGCGCGTGCTGCGCGGCGCTGAAACCCATGACGCGGTTGCCGAGCCGACGCTGGATGACCTTGTCCAAGCCGACGAACGCGCCGCCGCAGATGAACAGGATGTTGGTGGTGTCCACCTTGATGTATTCCTGCTGCGGATGCTTGCGGCCACCGGTGGGTGGGACGTTGCAGATGGTGCCTTCCAGCATCTTGAGCAACGCCTGCTGCACGCCCTCGCCGGAGACGTCGCGGGTGATGGAGACGTTCTCCGTCTTGCGCGCGATCTTGTCTATCTCGTCCACGTAAACGATGCCGACCTGGGCGCGGCCGACGTCGTAATCACAAGACTGGAGCAGCCGGAGGATGATGTTCTCCACATCCTCGCCGACGTAGCCAGCTTCGGTGAGCGTGGTGGCGTCGGCGATGGCGAAGGGCACGTCGAGGATGCGTGCGAGCGTTCGGGCCAGCAGCGTTTTGCCGGAGCCGGTGGGGCCGATGAGCAGGATGTTGCTCTTCTCGATCTCCACGTCGTCGGCCTTGGCATCGCGCGGGGCGGCAACTCCGCCGGTAGCTTTGCGCTCATGGATGATGCGCTTGTAGTGGTTGTGGACGGCGACGGCCAAGGTCTTCTTCGCGTGGTTCTGGCCGACGCAGTAGCGGTCCAGCTCGGCCTTGATGGCGGCGGGTTTGGGAATCTTCAGCTTAGGCGTCGTGCGCTTCGTGTCGGCGGCGAGTTCCTTGTCCAGCACGCCCTTGCAGACGTGGATGCAGTTGTCGCAGATGTAAACGCCCGGGCCGGCGATGAGCTTCTTCACCTCGGCGTGCGATTTGCCGCAGAAGGAACAGAGCGTGAGGTTGTGCGGGCGGGCCACGGGGAAGTTGAGAGTTGAAAGTTGAGAGTTGAGAGAAGAGCGATGCTACGGGACCACGCTGCTTTTCTCGGGGAGGCCGGGGAGGTCTTTGCGCGAGGCGACGACTTCGTCCACGAGGCCGAACGCCTTGGCTTCTTCGGAGGACATGAAGTTGTCGCGGTCGCAGGCTTTCTCGACGACTTCGATGCTCTGCCCGGTGTGCTTGGCGATGATGGCGTTGAGGCGCTGCTTGAGCTTGAGCATATACTTGACGCGGATTTCCACGTCGCTGGCCTGGCCTTCAGCGCCGCCGAGCACTTGGTGAATCATGATGTTCGCGTTGGGCAGCGCGTGGCGCTTGCCCTTCGTGCCGCCGCAGAGCAGCACCGCGCCCATGCTCGCGGCCTGGCCGATGCAGTAGGTGTTCACGTCGCAGGTCATGAACTGCATCGTGTCGTAAATCGCCAGACCGGCCGTCACGCTGCCGCCGGGCGAGTTGATGTAGAGGTGGATGTCCTTCTTCGGGTCGTTCATCTGGAGGAAGAGGAGCTGCGCGATGATCACGTTGGCGACCATGTCGTCCACCGGCGTGCCGAGGAAAACGATGCGGTCAATCAGCAGCCGGGAGTAGATGTCGTAGCCGCGCTCGCCGCGACCGGTCTGCTCGACCACCATGGGGACTAGGAAATTGTTCATAGGCTCGTTCATTTTGTGGGCGGACGGAAACGACCGGTCGGGGTGAGTGCAAGGCCGGTGGCTATTTCTCCTCCGCCTCGTGATCCGGCTCCAGGCGTTGGAAGGGCAGGGGATACTCCACCCAATTACTGACAACGGAGCGCTCAGTTGCTACTGTCCGTCCGGTCAATTTATGAACACTAAACTCCTCCTCAAAACTGTCTTCCTGCTCGCCGTGTTGTTCTTCCTCGTGCTTTTGGGCCGGGAGAACCGAAGCACGGTGGAATTCGTCCTGCCACCGATCATCCCCGAAAAGATTACGCTGCCCTCCGCCATGATGTATTACGCCTTCTTCGCCATCGGCGTCATCACCGGCACCGTCATGACCGCCGGCGGCGGTGGCGGCGGCGGCGGTAGCAAGCCAAGCAAGTCCAGCAAGTGACTTGTGAAGTCCCGGTTCGGCCTCGCGACGGCGTTGCTGCTCCACGCGGCGGACGCGTTCGCCCAACCCCAGCCGGCGGTGGACGCGTGGTTGGGCGGGGCCTTGCTCTACCCGCGTGGGCTCGCCACGAACGCACTCCAACCCGACGCCTTCACCGGGCTGCGGGCCGAGCAACTTGCCGAGCAACTGAAAGTCCGCTGGCAGCCAACGACCCCGGTCGCCTCGCCGCGCGTGGTCTTGCACTTCAGTGCGGATGCGCCGGGCCACTGGCCTGCGCGCGACTGGCGCACCCTGCCCATGCTGCAGCGCGGCGTGGTGTGGGAAGCCACCCTGCCGGTGGACGATCTGGATGTGCCGCTGGTGTATTTCGTGAGCGTGGGGGACGAGACGCCTGCATGGCTCTCGCCCCTGCGCGTGGTCGCGCCGCGGCTGGCGGGGATGGCAAAGCCGTCGCGTGTCTTCTGGCCGTTCTTGGATGGATTTGAGGACGGGTTAGCGGGCTGGGAACTGATCTCCACCACGGCCCCGCCGCTGAAGACCTCGCCCCTCGCCCACGATGGCAACGCGGCCATGGCCGTGACGCTGCCGCCCGGCGCGGGTTCCGTGACCGTGAGCACGACGCGCGTGCGGGGTTGGCACTACTCGCACCAGCTTGCCACCGGGTTGCGCGTGTGGCTGCGCGCGCCGGGTCGGGCTGGAGTGGCGCGCTTTAGTTTGCACGCGCAGTCCGGCACAACGAACGCGGTGGTGATCGCCTCGACCATCGAGGCCGCGCTGGATGACCAATGGCGGAAGGTGGACCTGGCGTTCAGTTCGTTTCCGAACTTCCCGGTGGTGGGCACGGACCGCTTCACCATCCAATTCAGCGGCGAGGGACCGACAGAATTTCTCGTGGACGACGTGCGGCTGCTGGGGCGGTGGCGGCTGCCGGGGGAGTGACGCCGAGCGACCCCTGGCGCTCCCGCTACAGCCCGCGTGCTTTCGCAGCCCACCCTTGG
>JAYTIO010000605.1:0-7217 GCA_043731805.1 Pedosphaera sp.
CCATCGCCCAGGCCATCGAGCCGCTGGTGAAGTACTTCTCCTCGCCGCGTCTCGCGAAGCCCAAGAAGTGAATCGCCGCCGACGGTGAGCGTCGAGCACCTGGGTGGTCGCAGCGAGCGCCTGGGTGGTCGCAGCGAGCACCTGGGTGGTCGAACCGAGCACATGAAGTGGTCGTGTGGAGTGCCTCGGTGCGCCCGGCTACCACCCCTGCACGCATGCGATCGCTTCCGCCAGGCGCGCCAATGCCTCCGAGCGCGTTTGGGGGCCTGAACTGAAATTCCGTTGTGGTTTGAGGGGTGATTCGTTCATCTGTTGGGATGTTATCAACACATCAATCAACGGCAATCAGAATCTTGATATATCTTGAAACCGTGCTAGCCTGCCCCCGAATGAAAACCAAAAGCACCCCCACCAAGTCTCGCTACAAATACCGTTCCTTCGTTGCGTGGCCTACAAACGAGCAGCGCCTAGCCGCGGCCAGCCGCGTCGGAATCAACGTCTCGGAGCTAATCAACGAAGTCTTGCAGGAGCGACTAGAGCAGGCGCTCGACACGAAGACGAAGAAACTACAGAAGGAGCTTGAAGGTATGGTGCGCGGTGCAGGGTTCGAACCTGCGACCCCCACCGTGTCAAGGTGATGCTCTACCACTGAGCTAACCACGCGCGGGCGTAAAGTGCCGAGGGGCTTTCCCTTTGGCAAGGGTGGATTTGCCCCGCGCCGCTCCGGGTTCGACAACTCCACGGGCTTCCCTTAAAAGTCCGCCCCAACATGAGTTCCCGCTTCAAAGTGGCTGTCACGGACTTCGTCGGCGAGCCGCTCGACGTCGAACGCCGCATCCTCGGCGACCTCGCGGACATCACGGCACTTGGGGCAAAGCACGAGGACGAGATGGCGGGCCGCATCGAGGATGCCGACGCGGTGATGGTCTATCACTTTCTGAAAATCACCGAGGCCACCCTCACTCGGTTGCGCCACTGCAAGGTCATCATCCGCTGCGGGGCGGGCTTCGACAACGTGGACGGAGAGAGAGCGCGCGCGCGCAGCATCCCGCTCTGCAACGTGCCGGACTACGGCTCCGAGGAAGTCGCCGACTCCGCGCTCGGCATGGCGCTATCGCTGATGCGCGGCATTCACTTCCTCAACAGCCGGCTGCGGCGCGGGCACGGCGCGTGGACTTATGAGCAGTGCAAACCGGTGCACCGGCTGCGCGGGCGGACTTTCGGCATCGTGGGCGTCGGGCGCATCGGCACGGCGGCGGCGTTGCGGGCGAAGGCGTTCGGGTTCGAGGTGGTTTTCCACGACCCCTACGCGCCGGATGGCCGCGAGAAGGCGCTGGGCGTGCGGCGGGCGGAGACGCTGGGCGAACTGCTCGCGCAGAGCGATGTCGTGAGCCTGCACTGCCCGCTGACGCCGGAGACGCATCATTTGATGAATCGTGACACCCTCGCGCAGATGCGGCCCGGCACATTCCTCGTGAACACGGCTCGCGGGGCGCTGGTGGAGCCGCTGGCGGTGATCGAGGCCTTGGCGCGCGGGCATCTGGGCGGAGCGGGGCTGGACGTGCTGGAGCAGGAGCCCCCAGCAGAGGCGCATCCGTTGCTCGCTGCCTGGCGCGACCCGAAGCATCCCGCGCATGACCGACTGCTTTTGAATCCGCACGCGGCTTTCTACTGCGAAGAGGGATTGAACGATATGCGGGTGAAAGGCAGCGAGAATGTCCGGCGCGTGCTGCTCGGCAATCCACCGCGCAACGTGGTGAACTGAAGTAGGACGGCGCGTCCCGCCCATCCCTCCAACTGGCAAATCCCGCGGTAGCGGTCGGTTGGATGACCGCCAACCAAGTCAACCGTTTGAGCGGGAACTCTCAAAAGGAAGGACAGGCGGGAGGCGCTGTCCTGCTTGGACAGCTTTGGATTTCCGCCGGCGGACTCGCCAGGCCGCACCCCACACGACCACCAATCCCGTCGCCCTCATCGCCGGTGCGACGCGCGGCATTGCGCCGGAACTTGCGAAGGTGGACTCTGACCTCGGGCTGAACTCCGCGAGCAATAACTCCTCGCCGCGCAGTGTGGCGAGGAATGATTGCGCCACGGGCCACGTGAAGCGGCCTTGCTCCAAGCGCTTTGCACAGACCCAGAGGCCGTTGCCATCCCAGAACAAAATCTTCACGCGGTTGCGCCGCGCATTGGTGCTCCGCGTGACGGGTGAGCGGTCGGTCAAAAGGGACCGGGGAGGAACGGACTAAATGCCCCCATGCTGAGGCCTGTCAAACCACCTCAGCATGCGGCACCAACAGGCCATCCTCGGATTGATTGAGCAAGGCTGGAGCCAGCACCGCGTGGCGCGGGAGTTGGATCGCAAGCCGGTGCCGGCGGCACGTCCGGGTGGACCGGGCGGCAAAATCCTCAATTCCGACCGCCGGGTCGGCGGGGCCAAACTCCCCCATTTCGACCGCCGGCTCCGCGCTCGGGCGCAAGGGTCATTGCGACGCCGTCGCGGTGCAGATTCAGGAGGCCTTGGAAAGGGGCTTGTCGGCCCAGCGGATTCATCAGGACCTGGTCACCGAGCAGCAGTTCGCCGGCAGTTACGAGTCGGTGAAGCGCTTCGTGCGCCGGCTGGGCGCGGTGACGCCCCGGCCGTTTCGCCGGCTGGAATGTGCCCCGGCACAGCAGGTGCAGGTGGATGGGAAGCGCAAGCGACCGCATCTGTTCCGCCTCGTGCTCTCGCATTCGCGCAAGGCCTGGTCATCCATCCCCGCGACTATCTGCTGGCCGTGCTGCCCAAGCTAGACCGCACCAGCACGGGGGACGTCAAGCACCTGACGCCACTGGCCTGGCACCGCGCACGCTAAGCCGCCGTCGCACCCGGCAGCTACCCGATCTGCTGATCCCGCAGAGCCAGGTGCGGCACGTTGGCAGGATTGATGTGGACTTGGCGTTGAGCCACAAGGAACTCACCGAGGAGGACACCGGATGATCGGTGAGATGCTGCGCCAGCACGGCTACTCCTAGGACCAGCAGCAGCCGTTCAGCTTCCGCAAGAAGGAGCCTGGGTAGGTGGTGCAGGTGGATTTTCTGGCGGGCGAGCATGGCGGCAGCCCGGTGTTTCAGAACAAGTATCGGACGACCAACAAAACCCTCGTGCCATAATGGCCTCGTGTGAGAGGGTGGACCTCGTCATGCCACCCGTCGGCACCTTGCCCGCAGACAATCTCGATTTTGCCTGGAACCCGCCCGGAGACGGCGGAGACGCTGCGGGCGAAGCTTGCGGTGCCGGCCTCCCCCGAATGGCTGCGCACCACTTCGTGGCGGAGGCGCGAGGCTCGGGTGGATCAGGTCTGGCAGTTCCTCACGCTCCGGCAGGTGGCGGAGCATTTTCCCCGGATCTCGCCCATGCTGGGCCGTCGTCGTTCGGTCTGGGAGCACCTCCTTCGCGCCACCCATGAACTGGGATGACTCTAACGCCTGCACCCCGCTGAAGCGCGACTTCCTCCGCGCTTGGTTTGCGCAGAGCGGCGCTTCTTCCTCACCGACGGCAGCGCGTTCGGCCTTTTCTACCTCGATAGTCTCCGTCTCGCCATAGCAGCCCAGGCAATGCCCCACCCATCGAGCAACTGAACCAATCGGCCATCCCCTACCATGACCCTCCCACGCCGCACCTTCATCCGCGCCGCCGGCATCTCGCTCGCCCTCCCCTGGCTCGACGCCTGCGCCGCCGACACGAAGCCGAATCGCCAGACCCCGAGCGCCAAACCGCCCCCGCGGCGCATCATCTGCATCTGCGCGCCGCTGGGCTTGCACCCCGACAATTTCTTTCCCGCCCAAGCCGGCAGGGACTACGCGCTCTCGCCCTACTTGGAGATCCTCAAGGAATTCCGCGACGACTTCACGGTCATCTCCGGCCTGGCACATGCAGGGATGGGTTCGAGTTTCGCACACCAAGCCTCGGCCAGCTTCCTCACTGGCGTCCCGGGCGCGGGCCGACCCGGTTTTCGCAACGCGATCTCGCTCGATCAATTCGCCGCCGACCACATCGGCAGCCAGACCCGGTTCCCCAGCCTGGCGTTGTCGGGTGAAGGCTCCGGCGGCCTTTCTTGGACCCGCACCGGCGCGCTCATCCCGGCGGACAACGTGCCGTCCAAGGTTTTCGCCCGCCTCTTTCTCGAAGGCCGCGCCGACGAAGTCCAAGGCCAGATGCGCCGGCTCGCCGACGGCCGCAGCATCCTCGATGACGTGCGTGACCAAGCGAAGTCGCTGCGCTCCGGCCTAGGCAGCGAGGACCGCGACAAGCTCGACGAATCCCTCACCAGCGTCCGCGAGCTGGAGCAACGGATGGTCAACGACGAAAGCTGGGCCAAGACCCCGAAGCCCAAGGTGAACGTCGAGCCGCCCAGGGACATCCCCAATGCCGCCGATCTCATCGGCCGGACGCGGCTGCTCTTCGACCTCACCCATCTCGCGCTGCAAACCGATTCAACCCGGCTCATCACCATCATGTTGGCCGGCTCCACCTACGCCCCGCCGATCCAGGGCGTGACGCTGGGCCATCACGACCTGTCCCACCACGGCAAGGACCCGGGCAAACTCGAGCAGCTCAAGCTCGTCGAGGTGGAAACGATCAAGACCGTGCGCGACCTGCTCGCCAAGCTGAAGCAATCGCAGGAAGGCGCCAGCAACCTACTGGACCGCACGACGGTCTTCCTCGGCAGCAACCTCGGCGATGGCAGCAGCCATTCCACTTCCAACCTGCCGGTCTTCCTCGCTGGCGGCGGCTTCCAGCACGGCCAGCATCTGCACTTCGATCCGAAGAATCCGCCGCCCTTGTGCAATCTCTACGTGAACCTGCTCCAGCGCCTCGGCCTCGAGACCGACAAGTTCGGCACCAGCACTGGCACGCTGACGGGATTGGAATTCGGCCGGGCGTGACCGCCGCCTTGGCCGGGCCGCCCTAGCTGATTGCCTGGGCAGCCCGCTCCCACTTAACCCACCGTCTCCACACCGTTCACCGCCGCCTGTAGCCCTGTTCAACAACCGCGAATCCTTATGCGCCATCTCCGCTCCCTGCTTCTCGGCACGACCCTCGTCGTTGCCGCTCACCTCGCTCCGGCGACCGAGCCGCTGGTCTTCATTGCCACCTTCGCCGCCGGCACCAACGGAGCCATCCATGCCTTGCGCCTGGACCCGGAGACCGGCCGCCTCCAGCCGGTTCAGCGCACGGGCGGCGTGGAGCACCCGTTCTTCATGGCCGTGTCCCGGGACCAGAAATTTCTCTACGCGATCCACGCGAAGAGTTTCGGCGGCAAGGAGCCCGAGCAAGTCGCCGCCTACGCCATCGAAGGGCGCACCGGCCAGTTGCGCCTGCTCAACCGCCAGTCCACGCGCGGCACGGCCAGTTGCTATCTGGATGTGGATGCCACCGGCAAGACGGTGCTGGTGGCCAACTACACCACCGGCAATGTCGGCTCGCTCCCGGTGCGCGACGACGGCTCGCTGGGCGAAATGGCTGCCTTCTTTCAACACTCCGGTTCGAGCGTGGACCTGCCACGGCAGAAGGGCCCCAACGCCCACTCGTTCGTCGTCAGCCCGGACAACCGCTTCGCCTTCGCCGCCGACCTCGGCATTGACCAAGTGCGCGGGTATCGCCTCGACGCCGCCACCGCCAAGCTCACGCCCAACGAACCGGCGTTCGTCAACGCCCCGCCCGGAGCCGGCCCGCGCCATCTCACGTTCCACCCCAACGGCAAACACGTTTACGTCATCAACGAGCTGAAGAATTCGGTCACGCTCTTCGACTACGCCGCCGCGACCGGCACCCTCACCGCGCGCCAGACTCTCTCGACGCTGCCCACCGACTTCTCGGGCAAGAGCTATTGCGCCGACCTGAAAATCACCCCGGACGGACGGTTCCTCTACGGCACCAATCGCGGCCACGACAGCATCGCCATCTACCGCTTGGGCGACGACGGAAGCCTGACGCTGCTGGGCATCGAACCCAGCCTGGGCAAAGGGCCTCAAAACTTGGCGTTCGCTGCCGGGGGCAAGTTTCTCCTGTGCGCGAACATGCCCGGCAACCACGTCGTGGTCTTCCGCATTGACGGGCAAACGGGCGGGTTGAAGCCGGTGGGTGAACCCTTCTCCCTGACCAGCCCGTCCTGCATCCGAGTCCTGCCCTGAGCCCCGTGGCGGCAGCGCCGCCCGCCCGCTCACCGCAGCTCGAAGATGCACTCCACCTCCACCGCGATGTTGCCCGGCAGCGGCCCCATGCCCACGGCGCTGCGCGCGCCGACGCCGTGGTCCGCGCCAAACACGTCCGCCATGAGCTGGCTGAAGCCGTTGATGACGGCAGGTTGCTGGTAGAAGTCCGGCGCGCTGTTGACCATGCCCAGCGTCTTCACGAGCCGCTTCACGCGGTCCAGACTGCCCAGTTCGTTGCGCACGGTGGCGAGGATGGCCAGGCCGCACTGGCGCGCGGCGAACTGCCCTTGCTCAAGATTCAAATCCTTCCCGACGAGGCCGGTGATCATCGTCTTGTCGGTCTTGAGCGGGCCGTGGCCGGAGACGTAGCACAGGCTGCCGACGATGACCACCGGCTTGTAAACATGCGCGGGTTTCGGGGCGGCGGGGAGGTCGAGGTGGAGTTCGGCGATGCGGGCGTCGGCGCTCATGGGCAGTGGGGTTGGCTGAATGGGTTCATTGAAACGCAGCGAGCTTCCGGCGGGCAGGAAAGTGCGGCAAGCAGTTTTTCCCGCCGCGACCCGGGGCGCGAAAGCTGAAGGCCGCCAGTGACGGCGGCCTTTCAAACTGAATGATGGCAGGCGCTTACTTCGCGACCGGCGCGGCGGAGGCGGGCTTCGCCGCGACGGGCTTCTGGGCGTCCACCTTGGTCTTCACCTCGACCTTGTCGGTGCCGGTGAGCTTGGCGGTGGCTTCGCTGAGGCGCTCGGCAATCATGCCGCTGGTGTCGCAGCCGGCGGAGATCTTCACGATCTGGCCGCCCTTCGCGATGAGGAAGTTGCTGGGCATGACTTTCGTGTCGAAGACCTTCCAGCTCTCGCCCTTGGTGTCCACGGCGTAGAGCATGTTGAGCTTCTTCTCCTTCACGTAGGCTTCCACCTTCGCGTCCGGCTCGCGGAAGATGGCGAGGCTCGTGAGGCCCTGCGCCTTGTAGGCGGTGTGCAGCTCCTGGAAGTAAGGCAGCTCCTTGTCGCAGCCGAGGC
>JAYTIO010000606.1:0-3499 GCA_043731805.1 Pedosphaera sp.
TAACTCAGCCCGTAATAGACAAGCATCATCACCGTCATCGGGAGGGTCGCCTGCTCCAGACTGGACAGCTTCAGGTCGCGCTGCATCGGGAGGTAGAGCGGCAGCAGCGCGACGTGATAGACGTGCGTGAAGGCGTGCAGGACACCCAGGAGCCAGAGCGTGCGGGCGCGATGGTGCGGGGCGTTCATGCTGGAGCGCGGATGCCTACGTCCGCAGCAGGTTGCTTCTCCGCAGGCGGCTGCGGACGTGGGCGTCCGCGCTCCATGGAATTGGTGACTTCGCAGCGTTTCATCGGGCCAGGAGGGAACAGCCGCGCGCCTCGGCTTGCGTGGCGCGGCCGAGTAGCTCGAAGCCCTCGCCGCGTCGCACGGCGAGGTCTTCAGTTTGGAGGGCGAGCACGGAGCGGACGTTCGCGAGGTCGAAGATTCGGAGCAAGCCGGTTTCTCCGTCGGGGACTTCGCGGCCAGTTTCCGGGGAGATGACGAGCGCGCGGCACCACGGGGGGAAGGAGAAGGGGAGCGGAGCCTCGACGCGCGTTGACGCCCTCTCCCTTCCTCGGAGGAGGGGAGAGGGTTGGGGTGAGGGGTTGCGTGCGTCGGCGTTGGCGGCCCCACCCCTCATCCGGCCTGCGGCCACCTTCTCCCCTCCTCCGAGGAAGGGAGAAGGCGTGCGCCGTGGCATGCGGGTGGGCAGTTCACCGGCGGTGACTTGAGATTGGAGTGAGGCGCGGGCAGTGGCGATCGAGTAAGCTTGGGAGCTGAGTTCGCTCATGCCGTATTCGCAGACGATGGCGGCGGGTGGGACGCCGAGGCGGGCGGTGAGGAGGGCGTGGAGTTCGGCCTTGGGCAGCTCGCGGGAACGGCCTTTGTAGCCGCCGGTTTCCAGCACGCGCGAGCCGGGCGGCAGGGCGAGGGACAAGGCGCGTTGCTCCAGCTCATCCAGTAGATGCACGAACATGAACGCGGTGCCGAGGAGGACGAGCGGCTGGCCGGTTTGCTCGGCATGGGTGAGCGCGGTGAGAGTGACGGTGGCGTCGAGGGACCAGGAGTTGTCCGCCCCTGCGTTCGCCACGAAGCGCGAGTCCGGTGCGCCGAACGCTCGACTCACGGTGGCGAACATGTGGACGAGGGAGGAGTGCGGGGCCTGCTCCGGCGGCGGGGCGAGGGAGAGGAAAGTGGGGCGCGTCTGGCCCAGCGCGTCGGTGGGCGGTTCGGATGGTCCGGCGGCGCGCTGGGGACAGACGCGCCCTACCATCATGTGCCGCGCGAACCACGGGACGAGCGAGGCTTCATAGACCACGAGCGATTCGGAGCTGTGGTAGTGCCGACTGGGCCGGTGCTCCGTCGTGCCGCTGGAGTGGAAGACGGCGGTGCGCTCGACGGGCAGCAGGCTGGTCAACTCCAGTTCCTTGAACGCCGCAGCGGGCATCGCGGGGATGTCGCGCCAGTGGGCGAGCGAGTCGGGCGTCACACCGCGCGCGACGCAAAGCTGGCGAAAGGCCGGCACGGTGGCGAACTGGAGCGCGCAGAGTTCCCGCGCTAGGGCGGTGAACTCGTCCGGCTCTGGAGATGCGACTGCCGCACGTTCCATGAACGCGAGCAGGCGGCGTGAGTAGTTGGCAAAGGATGACGGGTTCGTCATGCGGTTTTGAACGCTGGGGTTCCGCGACAGCGGGGCGGACGTTCCCCAGTCTGCGAGCGAGAGTCGAGTGCGAACTCGGGGCGACGCGGCGTGGCTGAAACCATTCCGTCGCATCGCCCGTCTCCGTTGCCATGCAAACAAACCTGCTCTTCGCCCTCCTCGCCGCGTTGTCCCTCGCCGTCTCGGTTTCCGCTGCCGAGCCGGTGGCGGACCTGCCCACGACCATGAGCGAGCGGGGCAAACTGCTCTTCAGCGATGACTTCGCCGGGGACGCGCCCAAGCCGGAGTGGGGACAGTTGAAAGGCAAGTGGGCGGTCGTGAACGGCGCGTTGCGCGGCACCGAGGTCGAGACGGACAACCACGCCGCCGTCACGCGGAACCGCATCGCTTACCGCAACGCGGTCATTCAGTTCACCTTCAAGCTCGATGGTTGCAAGACGGCCAGCCTGTCGCTCAACAACCAGCAGGGCCATGTGGGCCGGGTGTTGCTCACGCCGAAGGATTTCACCGTGCAGCGCGACAAGCCGAACAAGCAAGGCGACGAGAAGGCCGTCAAGCTCGACACGAAGGAGGCCAAGCTCGCCGACGGCCAGTGGCACACGCTGCTCGTGGAACTGGTGGGCAGTCGGATGCTGGCCAAGTTGGATGACAAGGTGGTGGCGTTCGGTGAGCACGCGGGGCTGGACACGGAGAAGCAGGATTTTGGCTTCACGGTGGCCGGCAGCAGCCTGCTCGTGGACAACGTGCGCGTCTGGGAGGCCACGCCGAAGAAGGACTTTGACAAGCAGCGACTGACGGCGGTGGGCGGGAATTGAGCCCCCCCCGGATGGACCCGGATAAACACGGATAAAGACAGCCAACCTCCGCTTCGCCAGTCGGGTGAAATCCCGCCCGCCCGCCCGGCAATCCAGACTTGCACGCCCCGTGCGATTCCCTTAGCACTCCCGCCGCTCGCACCGTTGTGGCGGGCCCAAAACACATATGCCCGCATTCCCCGCCATCGCCAAAATCGCCTACGAAGGCCCCCAGTCCAAGAACCCGCTCGCTTTCAAACACTACGACGCCAGCGCCGTCATCGAGGGCAAGCCGATGGCCGAGCACCTGCGCTTCTCCGTTGTTTACTGGCACACCATGTGTGGTCAGGGCGCGGACATGTTCGGCGGCGGCACCGCCATCCGCCCGTGGGAAGCCGGCCTCACCGGCCTCGACCTCGCCAAGGCCCGCGTCCCCGTCTTCTTCGAGATTTGCGCGAAGCTCGGCGCGCCCTACTACGCCTTCCACGACCGCGATGTCGCCCCGCATGGCAAGACGCTGCGCGAGTCGAACAAGTGGTTCGACACCATCACCAAGCTCCTCAAAGCCCAGCAGAAGAAGACCGGCGTGAAGCTCCTCTGGGGCACCGCCCAGCTCTTTGCCCATCCTCGCTACGCGCACGGAGCGGCCACGAGCTGCGACGCCAACGCCTTCGCCTACGGAGCTGCCCAAGTGAAGAAAGCCCTCGAAGTCACCCACGAACTCGGCGGCGAAGGCTACACCTTCTGGGGCGGCCGTGAAGGCTACTCGACGCTCTGGAACACCGACATGAAACGCGAGCTGGAACACCTCGCCAAGTTCCTCCACATGGCCGTCGCCTACAAAAAGGAAATCGGCTTCAAGGGCCAGTTCTACATCGAGCCGAAACCCAAAGAGCCGACCAAGCACCAATACGACAGCGACGCCGCCGCGTGCCTCAACTTCCTCCGCGAATACGACCTCATGGACCACCTCAAGCTGAACCTTGAGACCAACCACGCCACCCTCGCCGGCCACTCCATGCAGCACGAACTGGAAGTCGCCGGAGCCGCTGGCGCGCTCGGCA
>JAYTIO010000607.1:0-9096 GCA_043731805.1 Pedosphaera sp.
AGAGCAGTGCGGTGGGGTCGGCGAAGAATTCCTGCGGCACCGAAACCGCCGCTGCGGGTGAAGAAATCGTGTCTGGCATAGGCCCGGAGGCTATTCGCATCCGAGAAACTGCTCAATACAAGAAAGCAGATGCAGGTAACAGGTTCGCGACGCCGATTTACAAGAATGTGGACGCAGCTAACGGCGAACGAATGGCCATTTACAAGCAAGCGATTGCAGCTAACAGAGAAGAAATCGTCAATTGCAAGAATCCACTTGCATCTAATGGCTACTTAACGCCGATTTGCATTCACGCGGACGCTTCTAACAGTCGGGGAATTACCATTTACAATAATGCGCTTGCATCT
Organism: Pedosphaera sp.; assembly: GCA_043731805.1. Taxonomy (GTDB): domain Bacteria; phylum Verrucomicrobiota; class Verrucomicrobiia; order Limisphaerales; family SXTU01; genus SXTU01. The sequence continues at coordinate 348 of JAYTIO010000607.1, forward strand.
AACAGATGGGAAACCGCTGATTACAAGAATCCGATGGTGCCTAACACGAAGTCTGCGGGCACTTACAATAGCGCGGATGCAGGTAAAAGATTGACGAGCCGCGATGTAATCGTCCACGGGCGAAATTACATCTCCGAAAGGGTGGCCCTTGCGCCATCATCAGCCCGTCGGGCCCGCCTCTGCAACGATTTTGCCTTCCCGATTCGATCTTCCGACTCGTTCGCTCTCAAGCCCCGACGTGTTGGATTGCTCCCAGTTCTCTTGGTGGTTTGGGCGCGAAATTTAAGAGGCCGCGATAACCAAAATCATACACTGGTGGCGGAAAAAGAACCTGCGTTGAAAGTAATGTTCCTTGTCCCAAACAACTTAAAGCATCATGAAGCGAGACGCGAACGACGCCCGCGACCAATTCTCTGTAATCAAAAAACGCCCCGCCAATTTTCCCCTTTTGACGAACAAGCAACCCTGTTTGTGCGTGCGGACGTAAGAATGTCGAAGGCACTGCAATCCTTAAATCAACCATTCTCCGTGTTGGCTTGTTAGTTTGGCTAGTCTGGAAGCCATAATCGTGGTTTTCTCTACTTCGGCATTTCCAAACCCACCTTCTCCGCCACCTGCGCCACGTCTTGGTCGCCGCAGCCGGAGGGATTCACAACAACCTCCGAAATTCGTCCGGCGTCAGTCCGGCATCGCGGGCAATCGCGCCCATCGTAAACGGGTCAACCGGGCTGGCGCGCGGAATGACGAGGCGGGTTTCGCCGTTGGACATGACGATATGACCGCTTTGTCGGATGATGCGGTAGCCCAGCTTTTCAAAAACGCGCAGCGCGTCTTGGTGCCGGACGCCGGGCAGCTTGGGCATAGGTCAAACGGCAACTTCAACTTCGCTGACCTTGAACAATTTGGCTTCTTCCGCTTCCGCCGCGAGCCATTCGCGGATGGCTTCCTGAATGTTGGTCAACGCTTCCGCGCGGGTGTTGCCCTGGGAATGGCAGCCGCGCAAACTCGGACAACTCACCGAAACGCCGTCCTCATGTTCAATCAATGTGACCCGGTAATTCATGGTTAAAAGTATTCTTGCTGCGGGAGCAAATCAAGTTCACCCCGGCATCTGCAAACCCACCTTCTCCGCCACCTGCGCCACGTCTTTGTCGCCGCGGCCGGAGAGGTTCACGATGATGAGCGCGTCCTTGCCCAGCTTCGGCGCGCGTTCCATGCAGGCGGCGACGGCGTGGGCGCTTTCCAGCGCGGGGATGATGCCTTCGAGGCGCGCGAGCTTCATGAACGCGTCGAGCGCCTGGTCATCCGTCGCGTAGCTGTATTCCACGCGGCCCTCGTCGCGGAGCCACGCGTGCTCAGGACCGACGGCGGCGTAGTCGAGGCCGGCGCTGACGCTGTGCGTGGATTGAATCTGGCCGAACTCGTCCTGAAGAATGTAGCTGCGCGTGCCTTGCAGCACGCCGAGCGAGCCGCCTTGGAAACGCGCCGCGTGTTGCTCGGGGAGAATCCCGCGCCCGCCCGCCTCGACGCCGAGCATCTTCACGGACTGGTCTTCGAGGAAGGGATAGAACAGCCCGATGGCGTTTGAGCCGCCGCCGACACACGCGATAAGCAGGTCGGGCAAGCGCTCCTCCTGCTCGAGGATTTGCCGGCGCGCCTCGTCGCCGATGATGCGCTGGAAATTGCGAACCATCACCGGATACGGATGCGCGCCGTAGGCCGTGCCGAGGATGTAATGCGTGCTGCGGAGGTTCGTGACCCAGTCGCGCATGGCCTCGTTGACGGCTTCCTTGAGCGTCTTCTGGCCCGCGTGAACCGGCACCACGTCCGCGCCGAGCATCTTCATGCGGAACACATTGAGCTTCTGCCGCTCGCAATCCACCGCGCCCATGTAGATCACGCACTTCATGCCGAACATCGCCGCGACCGTGGCCGTGGCGACGCCGTGCTGGCCCGCGCCGGTCTCGGCGATGATGCGGGTCTTGCCCATGCGCTTCGCGAGGAGGATTTGGCCCATCGCGTTGTTGATTTTGTGCGCGCCGGTGTGGTTCAGGTCTTCGCGCTTGAGGTAAATCTTCGCCCCGCCCAGCTCGCGCGTGAGCCGCTCGGCGAAATAAAGCGGGGAGGGCCGGCCGATGAACTCCCGCAGGTAGTAACTCAACTCGCGCTGAAACTCTGGGTCGTGCTGCGCGCGGAAATACACATCCTCCAGCTCCTGCAACGGATGCACGAGCGTCTCGGGGACGTAGCGTCCGCCGAACGGGCCAAAGTGGCCTTGGGCGTCGGGGACGGTGGGCGTGATGACACTGCTCATGGAGAGAAACTAAAGCTCCAAAACCCAAGCTCCAAGCTCCAAAGAAATGGGAAGGGTTGAAAGGTTGAAGAGTAAAGGGTGGCTGAACGCGGGGGGGCACGGCCGGGCGGCGAGGGCCAGCTACCCTTCAACCCTTCAACTCTCCACCCTTCTTCCAAATCCTTTGAACCGTCTCACCCTAGCTCCCGCTCCGTGCTGCGGACAATCTCCACGAACTGCCGAACCAAGTCCGCATCCTTCTCGCCCGGCGCAGTCTCGACCCCGCTCGAAACGTCCACGCCGAAGGGCCAGACCTGTTGCAGCGCGTCGGCGATGTTCTCCGGCGAGAGGCCGCCGGCGAGGATGACGGGGCGGCCCAACTCCTTCGCCTGGCAGGCCAAATCCCAATTGAACGTCGCGCCCGAGCCGCCGCGCTGGCCAGCCACGTGGCTATCGAGGAGCCAGGCGTCCACGGCGTAGTTCGGCAAGGGCGTGAGTGAGGCGGCGTTCTGGATGCGGAAGGCTTTCACCACCTTGAGCGGGGCGAACTGGCGGCAGAACTCCGGCGTCTCCTCGCCGTGGAATTGCAGCGTGTCCAGCCCGCACTCGGCCACGACGGCGCGCACGGTCTCGGCGCTGGCGTTCACGAACACGCCGACCTTGGCCACGAACGGCGGCAGCGCGCGGATGATCTGCGCGGCAGCGGCGGGCGCGATGTTCCGCTGGCTCCCCGCGAAGAACATGAAGCCCAGCGCGTCCGCCCCAGCCTCGACAGCGGCGAGCGCGTCGGAGAGTCGGGTGAGGCCGCAGATTTTGACCTTGGTGCGCATGGCTACTTGATGATCTCGAAGTGGCCGATGAGCGGCAGCGGTTTACACTGGCCGCCAGCGGCGTTGATGATGCCCATGATGGCGAAGATAATGCCGGCGATCCATCCGGAGACGATCGTCAAGTGGCCGAGGATCGGAATGAACGCCAGCACCAAGCATGAAGCGCCGAAGACCAATTCAGCGAGGAACAGGACCAGCCATTGATTGGCGTGATACTTGGCGAACTTCGAGTTCGGCGCGGCAATCAGACCGACGATGAAGAGAATCCAGAGATAGGCGATGATGGCAAACGCACGGTTCTTCTCAATGTCATCGCTCGCCGAAACGGGCGCGCTGGCCGGGGCCGGCGGCGGCGGAGCGGTGCTCGAACTCGGCACCGGCGGCATGGGCGGCGGGGAGGGCTTGCCGTAGTTTACGAACTCCGGCTGGGACTTCGCCGCGAGCCAGTTCGTCATGCCTTCCTTCCACACATAGGTGTCGGGGGACAGCGTGCCGTTGGTGAGCAGCGCTTGCAGCGCGGCGGTGTCCACGGGGGCGGAGGGCTGGCCATTCTGAACGTATCGCCAAGTGCTCATGGTAAGTCGTTTGGTTGTGGGGGATGACAGCACAGGCGCGCGGAGGCGCGCAAATAGTTTGTCCCACGGCCGCGCTTACCTCCCCGACACATCCAGGCAGACCAAGTCCCCGAGGCTCCGGCAGTAGATGCGGCCGTTCGCCAGGACTGGCGGTGCCCACGTGCTGTTGCCGCCGAGGACTTGCGCGGCGGCGTGTTCGTGGAAGCCGGCGGGCGAGGCGTCCGCGAGGCCGAGCCGGCCGCGCTCGCCGTAGAGAATCAGCTTCCCGTCCGCGAGGGTGAGCGAGCCTTTGCCGTAGGCGGGCGTGAACCATTTCACCGCGCCGGTGATGACATCGAGGCAGCGGAGCTGGCTGTCGTCGAAGCCGTAGAGGTGCCCCTGCCAGAGCACGCAGGAGCTGAAGTGGTTCCGCATGTTCTTGTTCGACCACACGGGCTGGATGGCGGTGGCGGACATTTGCAGCAGCGCGCAGCCGCTGCCGTAGCCGGAGGAGATGAAAATCTTGTCGTCGAGGACGATGGGCGTGGCGGCGTTCACGTCGTAGCTGGTGCGCCAGTTGTAATGCCAGAGCACGCGTCCGTTGCTGACGGCACGGCCGGTCAGGCCGGCGGCGCTGAACACGGCCACCGCGCGGTCGCGCGCGAGGTCGAAGGCGATGGGCGAGGCGTAGCCAGCCCCGGCATTGCCATTCGCCCAGATCAGGCGGCCAGATTTCTTCTCCAGCGCGATGACGGAGCGGCCCGATGAGCCGGTCTCCAGGATGAGCAGTTCGCCTTCGACCAGCGGCGAGCCAGCGAAGCCCCAGGTGGGGATGTTGCCACCGAAGTCGTTGAGCAGGCTCTTGGTCCAGATCAACGCGCCGTTCGTGGCGTTCAGGCAGAGCAAGTGGCCGTTGCGGCTGACGGTGAAGACGTAGTTGCCGTCCACCGTGGGCGTGCAGCGGGGGCCGGGGTAGCCGTTCGGGTCGAAGGCGGTGCAGGGGTATTGGTAGTCCCAGACGAGCTTGCTGGTCGTCGTGTCGAGGCACAGGACGTGGTCCACGTCGTTCACGTTGCCCATCGTGTAGAGGCGCTGGCCGACGACAGACACGGAGGAGTAACCGATGCCCACCTTCGCAGTCCACACGCGGCGCGGGCCTTCCTTGGGCCACTGCGCGATGAAGTCTTTCTCGGTGGAAATGCCGGTGCGCTTCGGGCCACGCCATTGGGGCCAGTCGAAGGATTCGGTCTGCGCGCGGGCCAGGACCGGGGCAGACAAGGCCAGCGCGGTGGCGAAGTGTCGGCGGCTGAGATTCACGGCCGGAAAGTAAGCCGCCGTCAGGCAGAGCGTCAAACGATTCGCCCGGCGGATGGCGCAGGACATGAAGTCAGAAACATGGGGGCAGGAATATGGGAAGACCCGCTGGACGTGCGACGCTGGCCGACTCGGCACGGGCTTGTAACTTCCCCATCGCCGCTCGCATCCTCCGCCCCATGACACGCGTTCTCTTCGCTGCGCTCGCCGCTTTCAGCTTTCAGCTTTCAGCTTTCAGCGCCCCCGCCCCCGCCCCCGCCGGCCCCAACATCCTCTGGATTACCAGTGAGGACCACGGGCCGCAGATGGGTTGCTACGGCGACCCATTTGCCACCACGCCGAACGTGGACGCGCTCGCCCTGCGCGGGCTGCGCTACCGCTTTGCGTGGTCGTGTGCGCCGGTCTGCGCGCCCGCCCGCACCACGCTCATCAGCGGCCTTTACCCGCCCAGCACGGGGGCGGAACACATGCGGTCCATGGTGCCGATGCCGGCGGGCTTTAAGATGTTTCCGCAGTTCCTGCGCGCGGCGGGCTACTACTGCTCGAACAACTCCAAGGAGGACTACAACCTCACCAAGCCCGGCCAGGTTTGGGACGAGTCCAGCGGCAAGGCGCACTGGAAAAACCGCGCGACCGGGCAGCCGTTCTTCGCCGTCTTCAACGCGCTGCAAAGCCACGAGAGCCAAATCCGCACGCGCCCGCACACCGCCGTCCACGACCCCGCCAAGGTCCGCGTGCCCAGCTATCACCCCGCCACGCCGGAGGTCCGCCAGGACTGGGCGCAATACTACGACAAGGTCAGCGAGGTGGACGCGGTGGCGGGCCGGCACTTGAAGGAGCTGGCCGACGCGGGCCTGGCCGACGACACCATTGTCTTCTACTACGCCGACCACGGCTCCGGGATGCCGCGCGGCAAACGCTGGCCCGGCAACTCCGGGCTGCAAGTGCCCGTGGTCGTCCACTTCCCGGCGAAGTGGCTGCACCTGGCCCCGCCCGAATACAAGGCGGGCGGCGTGAGCGACCGGCTCATCAGCTTCGTGGACTTCGCGCCGACCGTCCTTAGCCTCGCGGGCATCGAGCCGCCGAAGTGGATGCAGGGTTTCGCCTTCGCCGGGAAGTTCACCGCGCAGCCGCAGCCGTTCATCCACGGCTTCCGTGGCCGCATGGACGAGCGCACGGACTGCATCCGCAGCGTGAGCGATGGCCGCTACGTTTACCTCCGCAACTTCATGCCGCACCTCTCGCAGGCGCAGCACGTGGACTATCAGTTCGAGACCCCGACCACACGCGTGTGGTTCGACCTCTTCAAGTCGGGCAAGGCCACTGAAGCTCAATCCCTCTTCTGGCGCGTGCCCCGAGCGCCCGAGGAGCTCTACGACCTCACCACCGACCCCGACGAAGTGCAGAACCTCGCCGCCTCGCCCCAGCATCAGGAAGTGCTCGCGAAGTTCCGCGTAGCGCAGGCTTCCCTCGCCTTGAGAATTCTCGACGTGGGCCTCCTGCCCGAAGGCGAAATCCATTCCCGCTCCTTCGGCAGCACGCCCTACGCGATGGGCCGCAACGACGCGAAGTTCCCCTTCGTCCGCATCCACAACACCGCCAACCTCGCCTCGAATCTCAAACCCGACGCCCTCCCCCAGCTCCGCCAAGCACTGGCCGACCCCGACAGCGCCGTGCGCTACTGGGCCGCGCTGGGCGTGCTGATGCGCGGGGAGGACGCGGTCACCACGGCTCGCGCGGACTTGCAGAAGGCGCTCGCGGACTCGTCGCCCTTCGTCCGCATCCCCGCCGCGCAGGCGCTCGCGCAGCACGGGGAACAAGCGGACTTGGACAAAGCCCTGCCCGTCCTGCTGGCGGTGGCCGATTGGAGCAAGAGCGGGGTCTTCGCCTCGGTCGCCGCGCTAAACGCCCTCGGTGCGATCGGCCCGAAGGCTGCGCCCGCGTTGGCCGCCATCAAAGCCTTGCCGGAGAAAGGCCCCTCCCCCGATGGCCGCTACAACTCCTACGTCCCGCGCCTGCTCGCCGACCTAACGAGCGACCTGGGCGGCGGCACGAGGCCCACGAAGGAGCCGGCCAAGAAGGGGAAGAAGAAGGTGGAGTAGTCACGTTGTTTGAGTGACCAAGGGTCAATGCTGGGGTCCACGCCGACGCGCGCTAGCTCCCTCTCCCTTCATCGGATGAGGGGAGAGGGCCGGGGTGAGGGGTGAGGGCGTCGGCGTTGGCGGCCCCACCCCTCATCCGGCCTGCGGCCACCTTCTCCCCTCCGCCGCGGATGGGAGAAGGCCTGCTACGTGGCCGACCGTTGGCATTCCGCCGACTTTCATCGGCACTGGGTGTCAGGCGAAAAACACCTTCTCCGCCGTCCGCCGCAGCATCCAGTCGCGGTCCGAGGCGGTCAGGAAATCTAGGCGGTCGCGGATGAGCGCGAGCGAGTCGGCGTAGGTGTGGCCGGGGCGGAGTTGGAAGGGACAGTCGCTGGCCCACATGAGGCGTTGCGGGCCGAAGCTGTTGCGCAGGCGGTGAATCATCGGCCCGAATTCGAGGTAAGGCGCGCGCTTCTGGCCGAACGCGTAGAAGGCCGACGCCTTCACATACACGTGGGGGAACTTCGCCAAGGCACCGAGCGCCACGAGGTCCGCCTTAAGGAACTGGCCGCTCATGCCGATGCGCGCGAAGTGGTCGAGGATCACGCGGGTGCGGGGAAACCGTCGGCACATGGCGGCGAGGCCGGGGAGCGCGTCGGGACCGACGAGCGGGCAGAGGGCGAGGCCGTCATCGGCGGCGCACTTCCACATCTCGGTCATGCCGGGCGAGCCGAGCCACGCGGCCACAGTTTGCTGGCCGGGGCTGATGCGGAAGCCGCGCACGCCTGCTTTCGCCAGCGCCCTCATCGCGTCCTGCGGGCGCGGCGCGGCGGCGTCCACGATGCCCACGCCCGCGAAGACGCCGGGGAAGCGGTGTATGGCGTCGGTCATGTAGCGGTTGTCGAAGCGGTAGAAACTCATCTGGATGAGCACGCCGCGCGTGACGCCGTGGGGCCGGGCAATGGCGAGGAATTCCTCCGCCGTGAAGCTCGGCGGTTGCATGGCGGACGGCTGGTAGCCCGAGGCGAGCGGGAAGGCGGCGGTGTCCGGCGTCCAGATGTGGACATGGGCGTCAATGAAGCCGGCCTGCGCGGTGGGCTGGCCGGTGGCGCAACCGGCCAGGGCACCGGCGGTCAGCGCGGTTGAGGCATGGAGGAATTGGCGTCGGGTTGGGGCGGAGGGCAGTTGCTTCATGGCGGGTGTGGCAGGCTAGGAGGCGGGGCGAGACCCTGTCAACGCGGGCTTCCGCCGCCGGGAATTCGCGTTGCCACCATTTCGCGCGCTCCCTAGGCTCGCAGGCGCATGAAACATCAGCTCGAGTTCGAGAAGCCCATCATCGAGTTGCAGCGCAAGCTCGACGAGTTGAAGCAGCACCCGGAGAAGCACTCCATGGGCATCAACCTCGACGAGGAAGTCCGGTTGATGGAGGTGAAGCTGGAGGAGACCCGGCGGCAGATTTACCTCAACTTGACCCCGTGGCAGCGCGTCATGCTCGCCCGCCATCCCAAGCGGCCTTACACGCTCGACTACTTCCGCACGGTCTTCACGGACTTCACCGAACTGCACGGCGACCGCCTCTTCTCCGACGACCGCGCGATGGTCTGCGGTTTCGCCAAACTCGCCGGCCGGCCCGTGATGGTCATCGGCACGCAGAAGGGCCGCGACACGAAGGAA
>JAYTIO010000608.1:0-3415 GCA_043731805.1 Pedosphaera sp.
GCGAGGCTTTGCTGCCGGCTTTCAGGAAGCCGACGAGGCCGCCCGCGACGAGCAGCACGATGTAAATCCACAGGACCAGGTTCGGAGCAGTCATGGCGCAGAGCTTGCAGCGGGTAGAAGCGGGGAAGCAATGCGGCAGTTCGCCCGTGGCGCCAGAGCGCGGGCGTCCCACCCGCAGTAAGCTGACTCGGCACGGGCGGGTTGGGATGGCAGTTGCGGTTCGGGGCGAACGGGCGTTGCGGGGGCTGGGACAGCCGCGCTCCAGAGCCAAGTCACTCCGTCGGCGTCTCGAACACGCGGCGGATTTTGGCGCGGAGGGTGGCCAACTCGAAGGGCTTTTGCAGGAACGCGGCGTCGCACACGGGCACCTTCGTCGTGAGGAACCAGCCGGGGGAACCATCGGGCTGGGTGAACGCCTACGCGCGGTTGATGGCCGGCTGGCCGCTGGCGAGCACCGCCTGGTCGTCGGCGGTGTAGGCGGCGGCGTTGGCCTCAGTCGCGGGGAAGTCGTGGCCGGTGCGGCCGGTGCTGGTGTCGCCGGACGCGAAGGCGAGCAGGCGGCGGTTCGCGGCGTTGTGCATCAGGAAGCAGCCGGCGGCGTCCTTGATGTAGATGGAGTCAGGGGATGGCATCCACCAAGGTGCGGAACAACTGGGGTTGCCGCACCAGCTCGCGCTCGGCCGCCTCGCGCGCGGCCACCCCGGCGGAGAGGCGGGCGTTGGCGTGGGTCAGCTCCGCCGTGCGCTCCGGCTCGGGCAGGGCATCAAGGGCGCTGGAGATCTCGGCAGGATGGGGAGGTGCGCGTGCGTGTCACAACAATTATTGTGACGGTCGGGTGAAAACTTCTCATTCTCGCCCCGCCGCCCAAACTTCCGCTTGTCACTCGGGTCGCGCGGGCTAGGCTTTCGCCCGCCCCGCCGGACCGCCGCAACGGTCGGCCGGGCTTGATGATTGAACTGATTCAGTTTCCGTGGAGTTCGTTCTGCATGGCGCAGCGGCAAGGTTCATTGTTCCCCTCGTGAAATCCCCATTGTGAAAAATTACCTCCTCGACACCAACGTCCTGCTCCACGACCCGAATTCGCTGCTGAACTTCAAGGACAACCACGTCCTGATCCCCATCGAGGTGGTGGAGGAGATTGACCGCTTCAAGCGCGACTCCAGCGAGCTGGGGCAGAACGCGCGGACGGTGTCGCGGATGCTGGACAGCCTGCGCGGCACGGGGCGCTTGAGCGAGGGCGTGACGCTCCAGAACGGCGGGCATCTGCGCATCCTGCTGGACACCAAGCACGGCAGCCTCCACCCGCCCGTGCAAAACGTGGACAACCGCATCCTGGCGCACGCCCTGGCCGTGAAGCAGCGCACGCCGGACGTGCCCACCGTGCTCGTCAGCAAGGACATCAACCTGCGCATCAAGGCGGATGCGCATGGCCTGGCGGCCGAAGATTACGAGACGGACCGCGTGCGCTTGCAGGACTTGTATGCGGGGATGTTCGAGCTGGTGGTGACGCCGGAACAGATTGTGAGGTTCCGCGCGGACGAGGAGTTGCCGCTGCCCACGGACCGGCAGTATTTTCCGAACGAGTATTGCACGCTCACGGAGGCCGCGAACCAGAAGCGCGCCGTGCTCACCAAGGTGGATGCCACCGGCAAGAAGCTCGTGCCGATCATTGACGTGCGCGAGGGCGTCTGGGGCATCAAGCCGCGCAACCGCGAGCAGCATTTCGCCTTCGATGCACTCCTCGACGACCGCATCAAGCTCGTCACGCTCATGGGCAAAGCCGGCACCGGCAAGACGCTCATGGCCATGGCCGCCGGCCTCAAACGCGCCGTGATGGACCGCGAGTTCCGCCGCTTGGTGGTCGCACGCCCGACCATCGCGATGGGCAAGGAACTGGGCTTCCTGCCCGGCTCGCTCGAAGAGAAGCTAGGCCCCTGGATGCAGCCCATCCACGACGCGCTCGAACTCCTCAGCGACCTCAACATGGGCAACGACCACCGCCGCAGCAGCGACCTGCTCCGCAGCGGCACCATCGTCGTGGAGGCCCTCAGCTACATCCGGGGCCGCAGCATCGCCAACCAGTTCATGATCATTGACGAGGCGCAGAACCTCACGCCGCTAGAGGTCAAGACCATCGTCACCCGCGTCGGCAGCGGGACGAAGATTGTCTTCACCGGCGACCCCTACCAGATCGACAACCCCTACGTGGACAGCTCCTCCAACGGGTTCAACTACCTCATCAGCAAGTTCCGCAACCACGCCATCGCCGCGCACATCGAGATGCAACGGGGCGAGCGCTCCGAGCTCGCCGAACTGGCGGCCAATGTCCTGTAACCCGGCTTGCCGGAGGCGGTTTTCGGCGGCGCAGGACCGGCCCCGCGCCGCATCCGGCGGCGTCATTTCGACCCGTTGAGCCGGGCTTTTTGCCCCTCGAAACTGGCCTGTCCGATTCCCGAAAATTTTTGTGGCATAATAACTCGACCTTGCTACATTCGCGCACTCTTTTGCGGGCGGGCTTGCTCGACGGCGTTAATAATGGCGAGTCCGTGCGTGGGGAAACCAGTTTTACGCTGTGACTAAGAAGAAGATTATTGTGAAGAAACCTGCTCCTCCGGCTAGGAAGGCCAAGAACGTCGGCTCCGCCACGCTCGCCGCGATCCTCGGTCAGGCCACCGCTAAGCAGGAGTCGAAGCAACCCGTCATGTGGACGCCCACCGGCAAGATGAAGCTCAAGCCGGAGTGGCAGGGCTACTACAGCACGCTGCTCGACCTCCGCGAGCGGCTCCAGCACCAGATGAACGGCCTCGCCAAGGAGTCCGCCACCCAAATGGAGGGCTACAGCCTTCACATGGGCGACTCCGGAACGGATAACTTCGACCGCGACTTCGCCCTCAGTCTCCTCTCGTCCGACCAGGACGCGATTTTCGAAATTGAGGAGGCCCTCAAACGCATCGAGCTCGACACCTTCGGTGTCTGCGAGTTGACGGAGAAAACCATTCCCAAGGCCCGCCTCGAGGCCATCCCTTGGACCCGTTTCACCGTGGAAGCTCAGGCGCAACTCGAACGCGAAGGCGCGCTGCGTCAGAAACGACTCGCTGCGCTGGGCTCCATGGAAGGCACCAGCGTGCCGGACATTGACGACGGTGACGTGGAAGAATCCGACGAGAAACCTGCGAAGGAAAAGGAATAATTTATGGCCCGTGAAATCGTAACCATCGAATGCACTGAAGCGCGCAAGTTAGGCAAGCCGCCCTCGCGCTATCAGACCACCCGCAACAAGAAGCTCCAGCAGGAGAAGGTGGAGAAGAAGAAATACAACCCCGCGCTGCGCCGCCACACCGTGCATCGCGAAATCAAGTAAGCTCTATGCCCCGCAAGACCAATACCGACAAGAAGGACGCCAAAGGCCGCAGCA
>JAYTIO010000609.1:0-4018 GCA_043731805.1 Pedosphaera sp.
GGCTGCGCGCCGTCCCGGACGTTCGATGCCGATGCCAGGATAGAACAAATTGCGAGTTCACCCCGACAGTTTATCATCATTCGTGACGCTCTGAAAGGCGTGCTTCACCGAACGGATACGCTACAGCGATTCCAGGCCTTGTTTAACGGGCTGCTAGCGGGCGGGCGAGCGCGCAAAGGATTCCAGTTGGTTGGGGTAGTGCTCGGCTGGTCTGTTACCTGCGGCTGGCCCCCGAGGCCGCATCCTTGGCGCTCTGTGCGCGCTTTCGCGGCCAATACCCTTTTGCGGTCATGCCCGGCCGAAAGCCTCTTCCACGGCGGCCACGTAGGCGTCACAAGCGGGTTGCTCGTAGCAGACGAAGAGGACGAGCTTCAGGGCGAAATTCCGCTCCAGGGCCGCCCGAGTTTCGCGCACGGCGATGCGCGTGGCGCGGTCGAGCGGGAACCGATACGCGCCCGTGCTGATGGCCGGGAAGGCGACGACCGTTAGTTCGTGCTGCTCCACCAGCGCGAAGACGCTGCGGTAGGTGCGGGCCAGCAGGTCCTCCTCGCCACTGGTGCCGTCCTGCCAGATGGGGCCGACGGCGTGGATGACGTGCTTGGCAGGCAGGTAGTAGCCCTTGGTGATCTTCGCGCCGCCCGTCGGACAGCCGCCGAGCTTGCGGCACTCCCAGACGAGGTGAGGGCCGGCCTCCCGGTGAATCGCCCCGTCCACGCCGCCGCCGCCGAGCAAAGTCGTGTTGGCCGCGTTGACGATGGCGTCCACGGCCTGCTTCGTGATGTCGCCCTGAATGACTTTGACCCGATGTAGCATGGCTGAATTTCCGCATCGGCCCGCCCACGGAGCGCAGGGCGGCCTGGCTCAAAGCGCACCGAACAGTGGAAAACAAAACAGCCGCCCGTCACCGGGCGGCTGAAATCGGAGACGGCACGATCATGCCTGCTTGACCTTGACCTTGACCTTGGCCTTGACCTTGGCCTTGACCGCTTCTTTTTTGCGCTCGTTGTAACTCGCGCGACGCTGACGTTTCTGAACTTTGTTGGTTTGTCTGCCCATAACTTCTTTACTTTGCCGAACTGGTTTTGTTGGCTGGAAGGACTATGAAGTTCCGCCCGGTGCGCTTCAACTCCTATTTGCTCGTGCTGGTCGCCGCCTGTCTCGCGGCGTGCGAAACCACCCAGCCCGGCGGCGCTCCGAAGGGTGCCAAGGGCGTCGCCACCCTGCGCATCCATCTGGAGACGCATTCCGACCCGCTGGGCTTGAGCCGGCAAATCACCGTGGGCACAGTGGGGCGCGAGGAGGCCCAGACCTTCCTCGTCACGGCTCCGATGATCTCCGAGGAGACCCTCGTCGCCGCCCGGCTGTGGGAGGGGAATGCCGACCAGTTTGCCATCCACCTGCAATTCGACCGCGAAGGCCAGCGCATACTGGAGATGCTATCCATGTCCTACCGGGGCAAGCGGCTGGCCATCATGAGCCAGTTCCCCGAGGCCCGCTGGATCGGCACCGTGCGCATGGACCGCCGCATCGCGGACGGCACGCTGCTCTTCCGGCCGGAAGCGACGCGCGAAGAGGCCGAGCAGATCGTCCACCTGCTGAATGGCACCGTGGCGAAACTGAAGAAATACAAAGAGTGGTGATGCGCGCCCTGCCCTGCTCCACCGTCGCGCTGTGGGTGCTCACCTCGCTCGCCGCCTCTGGCCAGCCCTTCCATCTGCCCACGCCCAACCGCGCGCTCTTCGAGCCGGGCGGGGAGGAAAAATACTTTGCCCCCACGCCGGGGAAGACCTGGATGGCCGGCACCTTCGGCTGCGTCCGCTCGGATGGCCACCAACTCCACGAGGGCCTCGACATCCTCTGCACCCAGCGCGACCGGAAGGGTGAACCGACTGATCCCGTGGCCGCCGCCGCCGCCGGCACGGTCGCCTACGTGAACCGCAAGGCCGGCCTCTCCAACTACGGCAACTACGTCGTCCTCCGCCACCGCATCGAGGGTCTGGCCGTCTGCACCCTTTACGCCCATCTCGCGAGTATCCGCGAGGACTTGCAGCCGGGCGACGCGGTCAAGGCCGGCGACCCTCTGGGCGTCATGGGCCGCACCTCGAACACCAAGACCCGCATCGCGGCCGAGCGCGCCCACCTGCACTTCGAGATTGTCCTCGTCGCCAGCGACCATTACGCCGCGTGGCACGAGGCCGTGCTCAAAGGCATCCGCAACGACCACGGCAACTGGAACGGGCGCAACCTGCTGGGCGTGGACCCGCGCGCCATCCTGCTCCGGCAGCGCACCGAGGGCGAGAAGTTCAGCCTGCTGCGGTTCATCCAGGCGCAGACCGAGCTGTGCCGCGTGCTGGTGAAGTCGCCGGACTTCGCCTTTGCCCGCGCACATCGGCCGCTCGTGCGCGCCAACCCTGCGGCGGAGAAGGAAGGCGTCGCCGCGTATGAACTGGTGCTGAACTTCAACGGCGTCCCCTGCCAGCTCATCCCCCGCGCGCCGTCCGAAGTGAAGAGCTACAGCGCGAAGGTCCACCTGCTTTCCGTCAACGACGCGGAGCAGAAGCAGAACGGTTGCCGCAAATACCTCGCCGTGAAATCCGGCCGGTGGGAACTCACCGCCGAAGCCCTCCAGCACTTGGATTTGCTGGCCCACTAAGGACAGCTTGGGATAGCACGGCGGCCTCGCGCCGGCCAAACTCTGAAACCCCCACTGGGTCGGAGGTTGTGCTTGCCAAAGTGAGGCACCTCCCTAAATTGGTCCGCTCTTGTGGCTATGACACTCTTTGCTTTCGTTGGTTTGTTCGCCGCCGAGGCCGTTCCGGGCACCGGCACCGGCCCCACTCCCCCGCCCATGTGGACGAATATCGTCCCGCTGGCGCTGATGATCGTGGTCTTCTACTTCCTGCTCATCCGGCCGCAGCAGAAGCAGGCCAAGCAGCAGGACGAGCTGCGCAAGGCGCTGAAGAAGGGCGACAAGATCGTCACCACCAGCGGCATACTCGCCACCGTCGTCGGCATCAAGGACAAGAGCCTGAGCATCCGATCGGACGACTCGAAATTTGAGATTCTCAAGTCCGCCGTCGCCCAGGTCATCGAGGACTTCGACAAGGCCGACGCGGTCGCCACCCCCGCCGCGAAGAGCTAATCCGCAACTCACGTTCCCTCCGCTTTTTCTCCGCCCATGCAACGCAATAATTTCTGGCGCGCCAGCCTCGTCTTGTTCGTGACCCTCTGGGCACTCTACGAACTCTATCCGCCCACAGACCGTAACCTCATTGACGTGTTCGAGGAACGCGCGACCCGCAAGGACGCCACCTTCAACGCCATCGTCTCGCAGGCGCGCAAGCTGGACAAAGAGTTCCCCGAGCGCAACTTCTCCAACCTCCGCGACGCCATCGGCACGAACTCGCTGACCAACTTCATCGCCTTCAGCACCGCCGGCGAGCGCGACCCCAACCGCGCCATTCTCAACCGCCTCCAGCGCGAGGCCTCCGGCAAGATCAAGCTCGGCCTCGACTTGCGCGGCGGCACGTCCTTCCTCGTCGGGTTGGACACCTCGAAGCTCGAAGCCACGGCCGACAAGAAGTCGCTCGTCAGCCAGGCCATCGAAGTCCTGCGCAAGCGCGTGGACAAGTTCGGCGTGGCCGAGCCGATCATCATGGCCGAGGGCGAGGAGCGCATCATCATCCAGATGCCCGGCTTGAATCAGGCCGAGCGCGATGCGGTGCGCGACACGCTCACCCGCCCGGCCTTCCTCGAGTTCCGCATGGTGCATCCCGAAAGCGACCGGATGATGGCCAGTGGCATCATGGCCCCCGGCCACGAGGTGCTCACCCAAAAGCGCAAGGGCAACAACGGGCAAGAAACGCTGGAGCGCGTGCTGGTGAAGACCAAGGCCGAGCGTGGCTTGACCGGCAAATACATCGAGCGCGCCGGGGTCATCCGCGACCCCGTTTCGAACCGTCCGCAAATCACCTTCAAGTTCAACCCCGAGGGCGGGCGCATCTTCGGTGAGCTGACC
>JAYTIO010000610.1:0-4422 GCA_043731805.1 Pedosphaera sp.
CATCGCGCCGCACGTCGCGCAGATCAAAGCCCGCGAGGTCAAAGGCCTGGATGGCCGCACGACGCGGACGCTGGGCTACCAAACCAGCCAGAAGGTGCGCCAGCGCATCGAAGAAATCTTTGGGTGGTGCAAGGAGATAGGCGGGTTGCGGCGGACGCGCAAACGCGGGGTTGACCGAGTGGGCTTGAGCGCGCTGCTGATCTTGAGCAGCTACAACTTGGTGCGGATGGCCAAGCTGCTGGGCAGTCCGCCACGACCGACGACCTTGGCGACCGCGTAAGCGGGGCGCCGGAACCTGCGGTGTGCCCGGAACCGGTGAAAACCGCATCCGACACCCCGCCGCAAGCGCATGGTGAGTCACAAAACGGAGGTCACAACGGTGGAAATCACCCATTTTTCAAGAAACTGCTAGTGAGAAAAGGCTCTGGCCACACGAATCGCAGGTTCCGGAGTTTGAGCCGTATCCGGTTGCTTCCAGCCACTGAAAGTAGCGAAGAACCATAACACTTAGCAGCAGTGAAACTGTCGCGAAGGCATTTCGTGAGTGCCGAATCACTCATTGGCTTTTGGTCACGGATAACTGCCTTGCCGTGCAATGGGTTGCTGATCACTTCGCTTTGCGGCCGACGCCTCGTAGCTATCCGTCGCCGTTCATCTCCAGCAACCTCGAACAAATCCAGCAACGCGTTCGCGCTTTGCATCGTTGACTTCAGTGTGCGGGATTCCGCCCTCTTCGCAAGTCCTGGGCACACTTTTTTGAAGCTCGATGTGACGCAAGGCTGCCGAAGGACGCAAACCCCGACGCCTCCACCGCCAATCCGGCACCCGGTATCCTGCCCGAATGGAGTCCCACCGTCTTCCCCGCTTCCAACGTGCGCCTGCGGTTTCGCCCGTCACACTCACCGACCGCGACCGCCTCATCCTCCGGCTTGTCCACCGGCATCGTTTTCTCCGTTCCTCGCACTTGATCGCCTTGGTTGGCGGCAGCGACCAGATGCTCCTGCGGCGGTTGCAACTCCTCTTCCACCACGGATACCTCGAACGCCCCCGCGCCCAGCTCCAATACTACGAGCGCACCGGCTCCCGCCCCATGGTGTATGGCCTCGGCAGCAAGAGCGGGAAGCTGCTCAAAGCCCCGCTTGGCTCTTCGTATCGCCCATACCGTTGGAGTGAGAAGAACCGCGCCGTGGGCCGCCTCTATTTGGAGCACGCGGTGCTGGTGTCGGACGTGTCGGTGGCCTTGGAGCTGGCCTGCCGCCGATCAAGCCGTGTCCGGCTCCTCATGGACGAGGATTTGCCGCTGCCGCAGAAGCCCTCGTGGAAGGTGACGGTTGACGGAAATGTCCGGCTTGGCCTGGTGCCCGACCGGGTCTTCGCCTTGGAACGGGTTCGGGAAGACAGCAGCGTTGACCGCGCATACTTCTTCCTTGAAGCCGACCGGGGCACCATGCCGGTGACACGCCGGAGCCTCGCGCAGACCTCCTTCGCCCGAAAGCTCATCGCATACGAGGCGACGTGGTCCCAAGGCATCCACGAGAAGCACTTTGGCTTCCACCGCTTCCGCGTCCTCACCGTCACCAAGAGTCCAGAGCGGGTGGAATCGTTGGTGAAAGCCTGCGCGCACTTGTCGCGCGGCCACGGCCTCTTCCTCTTCGCTGACCGAGCCGTTTTGGAGCACCCGGACATTCTCTTCTCCCGCATCGGACAGAACGGCCGAGGCGAACCCGCGAACTTGCTGCCATAGCGGGTTGCCGCCGCCGGCAAAGGTGTGCTTCTCGTGCGGCCACGGTCACTCGCGATACGATACTCCCCGGAGTCAGCTCAATTCTTGAGCCGGCCATAGTTCTTTGAAAACCCCATAGGAGTATCCCATGCCCAAAACCAAGTTCGTTGACTTCAAGTCCATCAAAGCTGCCGTCACCATGGAGCAGGTGCTCGACCGATACGGCCTGCTTGAGCAGATGAAACGCAGCGGTGACAGCCTCTCCGGCTGTTGCCCGCTTCACGGAGGCAGCAACCCGACGCAGTTCCGGGTGAGCATTTCCAAAAATTGTTGGAACTGCTTCAGCGAGTGCAAGCACGGCGGCAACGTCCTCGACTTCGTCGCCGAGAAGGACAAGACCTCCGTCCATGCTGCCGCATTGAAACTCATGGAGTGGTTCGACCTCCCCGCGACGGACACATCGCCGGAGGAAGAAGCTGAACCGCCTCGCGCGGCCTCGGCACCACGGCAGACGCCGGCACCGGCACCAACAGCTTCAAAACAGCAGTTCAAGCCGGAGGACAGCACGCCCAATCCGTCATTGAAGTTCCGTTTGGAACACCTCGACGGCAAGCATCCATACCTCCCCGAGCGCGGACTGACGCCGGAGACCATCGTGGACTTCGGTGTCGGCTTCTGCGCCAAGGGGATGATGGCGGAGCGCATCGCCATCCCAGTGCATAACGGGGAGGGCAAGGTGGTCGCATACGCAGGGCGTTTCCCTGGTGAACCACCCGACGGCAACACGCCCAAATACAAGCTCCCGCCCGGCTTCAAGAAGTCGCTGGAGCTGTTCAACCTCGACCGGGCCAAGAAGGAGCCTAGAGAGTTGCCGCTCATCGTGGTCGAAGGTTTCTTCGACTGCATGAAGCTCCACCAACACGGGGTGAAGAAGGTCGTTGCCCTCATGGGCAGCACCCTGTCTTCCGCCCAGGAGGAGCTGATTCGACAGCACACCGACCGGCATAGCCAGGTCATCGTCATGCTTGACGAGGACGAGGCTGGCCGGGCGGGACGCGAGGACATTGCCACCCGGCTCTCGCGGTTCGTCTTCGTGAAGACGCACGTCTTCGCCGAGGAGAACCGACAGCCCAGCCAGATGACGGCCGAGGAAATCACGTCACTTCTCACCTGAAAGGAGATTCATCATGGACGTGCATTGTTCCACCTGTGGCGAGCCGTGGGATGTTCACCATCTCTGGCACGACGCCATCTTCGAGACGGGCGTAAGTCACGCGGAAGCCGAGGCGTGGGGATCACTTCCCCGCAGTCAGAAGCTCTCCGACCGCTATCGGCAGGAGTTCCGCGACGTCGGCTGGGAATTCGGGCAGGGCGTCATCAATGTGATGCGCTGTCCCTGCTGTCCCAAGGAGGCCAAACCAAACCTTGAGCGCGTGCAAACCAAAGCGGCGCTTGAGGACTTGCTCGGCAACGACGAGGACGGACTGGCCGCAACCTTCGAGGACTACCGCCTATGAGCGCCGCGAAGTTTCCCTTGGGCCGCCTTGTGGCGACGCCCAACGCACTCGCCTCCGTCCCGAGCGACGAACTGCTCACCGCCCTGCGGCAGCACGCTGTCGGCGACTGGGGCAAGATGACGGTGCATGATTGGGAAGCCAACGAACTGGCCCTCACGGACGGTTCCCGGCTCTTCTCGGTGTATCGCACCCGCGCCGGTCTAAAGTTCTGGATCATCACCGAGGCGGACCGAACCTCCACCACCGTGCTGCTCCCCGACGACTACTGACCCACCCCGGCCTTTTTCTCGCGAAAGAGGCCGTTCTTTTTCTCCCGCCGTTTTCCTTGCCGTCCGCCGCTTCCGGCGGGAGGCAGCAAACAAC
Organism: Pedosphaera sp.; assembly: GCA_043731805.1. Lineage (GTDB taxonomy): Bacteria > Verrucomicrobiota > Verrucomicrobiia > Limisphaerales > SXTU01 > SXTU01. The sequence continues at coordinate 3,604 of JAYTIO010000610.1, forward strand.
CCCGAGGCGATTCGGACGGCAGAAAGGTTGGTTCCATGAAAAGCGACGTATACCAAATCATCACAGACAGAATCATCGGATTGTTGGAAGCCGGCACCGTTCCCTGGCGCAAGCCGTGGAAAGGCGGCAGCGAAGCGCCCCGCAACTTCGTGAGCCGGAAGGCGTATCGAGGGATCAACCTGTTCCTCTTGCACGCGGCGGGGTTTGCCTCCCCGTATTGGCTCACGTTTCGACAGGTGCAATCGCTCGACGGTCGGGTCAAGAAGGGCGAGAAATCGTTTCCCGTGGTGTTCTGGAAACTGTTCGAGGAGCCGGAGGCCAACGGGGAGAACAAAAAGATTCCGTTTCTCCGCTACCACAACGTCTTCAACGTCGCGCAGTGCGAGGGCATCACTGTGCCCGCGCCGCCCGAGGTGAACGGAGCCTTCCAGCCCATCGAGCAGTGCGAGGCGGTCGTGACGCAGATGCCCCGACCACCCGCGATTCTCCATGGCGGTGCCCGCGCCTGCTACTCGCCCCTTGATGATCGCGTCACCCTGCCGGAGGCGAAGGTGTTCGAGTCCCCCGCCGCATACTACACCACGCTCTTCCACGAGCTGACCCACGCCACCGGCCACCTGTCCCGATTGAACCGCAAGGAAGTGACCGACCCGGTGCAGTTTGGCAGCGCCACATACAGCCGCGAGGAGTTGGTGGCGGAAATGGGCGCGGCCTACCTCTCCGGCCATTGCGCCATTGAGACTGCGACGCTCGACCAATCCGCCAGCTACATCCAGAGTTGGTTGGCACGCTTGCGGGACGACCGGAAACTCGTCGTGC
>JAYTIO010000611.1:0-4291 GCA_043731805.1 Pedosphaera sp.
CGTGTGGCAGGGCGAGCTGAAGCTCACGCCGGGCCGCTACGAATACCTCTTCGTCGTGGACGGCACCTGGCTGCCCGACCCCGCCGCGCCCGAGGCCGCAGCGAACCCCTTCGGCGGCTGGAACTCCGTCCTCTCCGTAAGTTGAACACCATGCCCTATCTCGAACTAAAATCCGTCTCCAAAGCCTACGGCGTGAACGGTTCGCGCAACGAGGTCTTGGAGAACATCAACCTCGCCATCGAGCAAGGCGAGTTCGTCGCCATCGTCGGCTACTCCGGCGCGGGCAAGACCACGCTCATGTCCATCCTCGCCGGACTCATCCGGCCCGACACCGGCAGCGTCACGCTCGAAGGCTGCGAGATGACCGGCCCAAGCCCTGACCGTGGACTGGTGTTTCAGAATTACTCGCTGCTCCCCTGGCTCACCGTGGCCGAGAACATTCGTCTGGCCGTGGATCAAGTCTTCCCCGAGAAGTCCGAGGCCGAACGCGTCACGCACACGACCGAGTTCATCGAACTGGTGAACCTCACCCCGGCCCGCGACAAGCGCCCGCATGAACTTTCCGGCGGCATGAGACAGCGCGTCAGTGTTGCGCGCACACTCGCGACGAACCCCAAAGTGCTTCTCTGTGACGAGCCACTCTCCGCGCTCGACGCCCTGACGCGCGCGAACCTCCAGGACGAAATCGCCCGCATCCGCACGCTGCATCAACAAACCGTCGTCCTCATCACGAACGACCCCGACGAAGCCATCCTGCTCGCCGATCGCGTGATCCCGCTCACCGCCGGGCCGAACGCAACGCTGGGCGAGTCGTTCATCGTGGACCTGCCGCATCCGCGCGACCGCAAGGCACTCAACCAGAACGTGCGTTTCCGCCAGCTCCGCCGCGAGATTTCCGAGTATCTCCTGAACTCACGCCGGGAACGCCACGCGACCGTCCTGCGGAAACTCACCTTGCCGGACATCGAGCCAGAGGACTTGAACTTCCCGCGCAACTTGCTCGGCCGCAGCCGGCCGTTGCGCTCCAGCGAACGCAAGGAAGCCATCATCGAAGTCGCGCCCTGACATGAGCCACCACGTTGAACTCAGCAACCTCTCGAAGGTCTACGCCACGCCGAAAGGCCCGGCCATTATTGTGCAGGACTTCAACCTGCGCATCGCGAAGGGTGAGTTCGTCACGCTCATCGGCCACTCCGGCTGCGGCAAATCCACCGTGCTCTCGATGCTCGCCGGCCTGAACGACATCACCGACGGCGTCATCGTCCTCGGCGGCAAGGAACTCGTCGGCGCCGGGCCGGACCGGGGCGTGGTCTTCCAATCGCCGTCGCTGCTGCCGTGGTATACGGCGTTCGAGAATGTCATGCTCGGCGTGGAACAAGTCTTCTTCACCGCCAGTGCTGCGGAGCGCCGGGAAATTGTGGAGTATTATCTCACCGTCGTCGGGTTGGGCGATGCGATGCACAAGCGTCCAGCGGAACTTTCCCAGGGGATGCGCCAGCGCGTCGGCATCGCCCGCGCCTTTGCGCTCAAGCCCAAGATGCTGTTGCTCGACGAGCCGTTCGGGATGCTCGACTCGCTCACGCGTTACGAGTTGCAGGCCGTCCTGCTCAAGCTCTGGCGCGACAACCGCATCACCACGCTCATGGTCACGCACGACGTGGACGAGGCGCTCTACCTCAGCGACCGCGTGGTGTGCATGACCGATGGCCCCGAGGCCGAGGTCGGCGACATCATCCCCGTGACCTTCCCGCGCCCGCGCGAGCGACAGGTGGTGATGGATCATCCCGATTACTACCCGCTGCGCGAGCGGCTGATCGAGTTCCTCGAAATCCACGCGCACAAGAAGCAGGCCGCCGCGCCTGTAACCGCAGCCACAGCCGAGCAGCGCCACCGGAGCGCGGACGGTCCCCGTCCGCAGCAGCCGCGAGTGGACAGCACCGTGGAGAGTTCCAGAGATTTCGCTGCGAGCGAGGCGGCTGCGAGCCGGGACGGCTCGCGCTCCGTGGGCAAGCCCGGCCCCATTTCGGACAACGTTGGTAGAGTTGAAACTATTCCTGTCTCCTGAAACTAAAACCATGAAACGAACCCTGCCCCTGCTCACGACCGGCGCGCTCGCGCTCGCCGCCACCACCACCACCGCCACCGCGCAATACGCGCCGCCCCCGCCCCCGCAGCCGTTCCCCGGCTTCCTGAACCAATACCTCCGGTCGCAGGACCCGTATTGGGCCAATTGGGATTTCGGCGGCCTGCTCCGCTTGCGCTACGAGGGCAAGGACAACGCCGGCTTCACGGCGGCGGGCGCAGGCGGCGACTTCCGCAAAGCCAGCGTGGACAACAACAACTCTTACTTCATGACGAAGCTGCTGCTCCGCGCGGGCTACACGGATAAGTGGTGGAGCGCCTTCCTCCAAGGCCGCAGCAGCACCACGACTGGCGATGACCGCAATCCCAACGCTGAGTCCGACGGCCCGCTGGATCTCCACCAAGCTTACCTCACGCTCGGCAATCACAAGGAGTTCCCCGTCTCGCTCAAAGTCGGTCGCCAGGAACTCAGCTACGGCGACGAGCGGCTCATCGGTGCGTTCGCGTGGAACAACATCGGCCGCGTCTTCGATGCCGCCAAGCTGCGCTGGCAACACGAGCATTTCACCGCCGAGGCGTTCACGAGTCACGTCGTCATTCCGAACGACAACAACTTCAACGTCAGCAACGAATACGACCACTTCAGCGGCCTCTACGTCACGACCAAGGCCATTCCGAAGCAGTCGTCGGACTTCTACCTCCTCGCGCGCAACACCTCGGTCGGTTCCGCCACCGTCGCCACCGTGGGCTTACTCCCGGCCACCGCGCAGACCGCCCTCAACGGTCCCGGTGCGCGGGACATCTACACGGTCGGCGCGCGTGGCAAATCGGACCCCGGCGCTTACGGCAACTGGGATTACAGCTATGAGGCGATGCTCCAGTTCGGCCATTTTAACGAGCGGACGGGCGCAGCCATCCGCAGCCAGCAGCAGGAGGCCTACGCCTTGGTGTTGAACGGCGGCTACACCTTCACCGATACGGCCTGGACGCCGCGCCTGGGCCTCGAATACAGCTTCGCCAGCGGCGACAGCAACCCGGCCGACGGCAAGCACGAGACCTTTGAAAACCTGTTCCCGACGAATCACAAGTTCTACGGCTACATGGATTTCTTCTCGCTCCAGAACCTCCACGACGTGCGGCTCATGCTCAACGCCAAGCCCACGCCGCAACTCAGCCTCGCGCTCGAAGGCCACCTCTTTTGGCTCGCCGACGACCGCGACAGCCTTTACGCCGTCAACGGCTCACCGCGCGGCGGCCTGGGCAGCACGGCTGGCACGGGCTACGGCCTGAACTCGCGCTACAGCAAGTTCGTCGGCGGCGAAATTGACTTCATCGCAGGCTACGCGCTGACGAAGTTCGCTTCGCTCGAAGCCGGCGCCGGTCACTTCTTCACCGGTGGCTACTTGAACTCCACCTTCAGCGCGGTCGGCGGTTCCACCTCGGCCAACTGGTTCTACCTCCAGACGACGTTGAACTTCTGACCGGTCGGCAGAACGCAGCCGCGACGGCTGCGAGTGCCACTTCAGGACAGTGGCGGCCAGCCCGCGCGGCTGCCGCCACTGTCCGCTTCTGTGCAATTGCACCGCAGCCTGTGCAAATCCCGACAGGCCGCGCCGTCGCTTAACCGGTGAAAACGTTCGCCTCCCGCAGGTTTTTCAGAATTCCCCGCACCCAAAAATCCCCGCGCCAGCAGGCGCATGGGCGGCACGATGAGTTTCCTTCATCCCTTCGCCCCAAACGATTCACCCACCAGCCAAGCCTCGCCTATCCGCTTGGCAAGTCGGCTGCGGTAGGCAGCGCGACGATGAAATTATCCGACCTCAAAACCGCCGGCCACTGGCCCACGTTGGTCACCGCATTCCTCTACTTCGACTACAGCTTCATGGTGTGGACGCTGCTCGGCGTGCTGGCCAACCAGATTGCCGCCCCGGAGTCCCTGAACCTCACGCAGGAGCAACGGTTCTTCATGGTGTCGGTGCCGATTCTCTCGGGCGGCTTCATTCGACTCCTGCTCGGCCTGCTCGTGGACCGCATCGGGGCCAAGACCACCGGCATCTACGCGCAACTTGTTGTCATCGCGGGCCTGTCGGTGGCGTGGCTCGTCGGGCTGAAAAACTACGAAGCCACCCTGCTCATGGGCGTGGTGCTGGGCGTGGCGGGGGCGAGCTTCGCCGTCGCTCTGCCGCTGGCGGGCCGCTGGTATCCGCCG
>JAYTIO010000612.1:0-4751 GCA_043731805.1 Pedosphaera sp.
GAAAGTCGTCGTCGCGCAGAGCTTCGAGCGCATCCATCGCAGCAACCTCGTCGGCATGGGCGTGCTCCCGTTGCAATTCAAGGAAGGCACCACCGCGCAAACCCTGAAGCTGGATGGCTCTGAGACCTATGACGTCGTGGGCCTCGACGCGAATCTCAAGCCCCAGCAAGACCTCACGCTCAAGATCACCCGCAAGGACGGCACCGTGGAGAACATCGTCGTCGCCTGCCGCATCGATACGCCCATCGAGATCGACTACTACCAGCATGGCGGCATCCTGCCGTATGTGTTGCGCCAATTGGTGGCGAAGGCGTGACCAGTGGAGCGCCGGTCTCCGACCCGGCGTGAAGCGAAAGAGGTAACGATGAACATCAAAGAAGAGACAACTAAGGAGGAGCTAGAGTCGTTCTTCGGTCACCTGGATTACCGCTTGAAGTTGCATGAGAAGACGAACTCCGCAGTGCAGCCGCTGCTTGCGTCTCGTTTTAACGTCTTTGATTTCATTGCTCCCGACGAGAATCGGCTGTCGGATATTCTTGCCTGCCTGCTCGATCCTGAAGGTGTGCATTCTCAAGGCGGCGTCTTCCTCGAAGGATTTCTCCATCATCTCTGCGATTTGAAGTTCAGCGTCAGGAATGTTGAATGGGTTATCGTTAAGAGGGAGGAGCGCACCGGGTTAATCGAACGGAACCGCAGAAGGATCGACATTCTGATAGATGTCGAAGGATTCATTCCGGAGGACTGCTTTGGCGTCGGAATCGAAAACAAGCCGTGGGCTGGAGAACAACCTGAACAGATGAGCGATTATCTCAAACAACTGCGCGGCAAATACGGAAATCGCTTCAGGCTATTATACCTGTCAGCATCAGGGGATGAACCTGAAAGCATTCCGCAGTCAGAGAGGCTGGCATTGCGGAAGTCGGGCCATCTTGTCTGCTCCAGCTACATTTCGCTGCTGACTTGGCTGGAATTGTGCGAGACAGCCATTGTTTCCGACAAAGTGCGTTGGTTCGTGCGCGACTTTTTCGCATACCTCCACAGCCAGTTTATTGAGGAAGATTACGACGATGAATAACCTTCATTTGGGCGACCCTGTTTACGATTTCATCCTCGAGAACAGAAAGAATCTTCAGCTTGCCGGCCAAGTCGTAAAAGCTTGGCCAAAAGTCAGAGACGCGATTGTCAGGCAGTTTCTTGGCCAAGTTGAGCGTCGGCTGCGCTCGAAACTGCCCAAAGATCATGATTGGAAGTTGAGCGCGGACGATTTTGACGTGTTCGACCAGCAATGGCCGCAACCAGTCCACTTAACGAAAGCTCTTTGGTCTGAACATTTTTTGGAAGATAGAGACTCCGTATGCTTTGTGAGCTTGGAGATTCAGCAGCGCGGCAAAACTGCTGTCATGGGAATCTGGAGGGAGAAGGCCAAGGCGGGAGGCGCAGACGTAAAGCTGGTAGAGGCCTTCAGAAAGCTGGGCATTAGCGGACGGACAAATCAGTGGTGGGCAATTCAGGTGCAACTTTCGCGAGAAGTCGCAGGATGGAGAGATAGCGAAACTTTGAGCCGCATGAAGTTTGAAACTGACAAGTGGGCCGAGGAGATCGCCGAATCGCTCTTCATTTTCTCCGAGACGGCTGAGCCGATTCTGGACGCCTTTTTCAAGGCCGAGCGCTCCAAGACTTAATAACGGTTTGAACACGCCGGGTCGGAGACCGGCGCTCCGTGCATCAGCGCGTATGAGAGAACAGGAAGTTCCAACACGAGGTGGATTGCGGCAGCCACGCCGCAAGCACGGGTTGAAGCGGGGCGATGAACATCAGGGAGTGCAAACGGTTGGCCCATGTCAGGCGCTGACGGAACGTGGCTCCGCAGCCTGAGGCGATGGAGCCGCGCGACTCAGACCATGAGGCTGCGCCACGGCTCCATTGTTCGAGCGGTTCCGCGGCGAGTTCCGCCGCTTCGATGGACATGGACATGCCGTTGCCGGTGAAGGGTGGAATCATCGTGAGCGCGTCGCCGATGCGGCATCCAACGGCATCGCGATCGTGATAGGGGCGCAGGTCGAGTCCGCCCACGGCGCAGATGGAATCAACCACAAACTCTGCACCCGCGAGTTGCTCGTGCAGCGCCGAACCGGGCGCGCCACGCAACATGTCTGTGCGCGGCGGAAGTGCGCCGGCTTCATCACGGCGGCGGAAGAGACCACACACATTGACGATGCCATCAGCGAGTCGGCACAGGCCGATGTAGCCGTTGGGAGAGAGATGCACCTCTAGGTCAGCGGAAAGCTCGACGTTTCGCGCATGCGCCTTCAATCCGAACCACCGCCAGCCCTCCGGCTTGGCTTGGGGCCGTCGGCCAGTAGCCTGCACGACGCCGTCTTGCCGCAAAGCATCGCTCCAGCGCTTGCCCTCGTGCAGTTCGCCGCCTGACGAACGGAAATGGCCAGCGAGCGTCGCGTCCAGCGCGAAACGCGAGAGGCAGAGCGCAGGTTCGGGCAACAGGTGAACCGGTCCCGCCGTTTTGCCGGCGAAGAACGCGGCGGTCGTCGCCTCCCGTGCTCCTGCCTGGGACAGGATCTCGTCCAGGCCCAAGGCCGCGAGCGTCGAACGCCCACGTCCGCAGATGAATTCGCCGCACACGCGATGGCGCGGATAATGGCCGGCCTCCCAGAGGGTGACAGGCACGTCGCGTCGTCGAAGCGCAATGCCTAGGGTAAGCCCCGCCAGTCCGCCGCCGACGATGGTGACTGGTTGCCGCGTGTTCATGCGGGCGGGCGGGTGGCGACGAAAAGGTGACTGAACAATCCAGCCGACTGCTCGCGCAGCGACCAGCCGCGCGCATCTGGCCAGAGCGCGGAGAGTTCGTGGCCGCGAAAGCCCGCGCACACGCTCAGGCGCGCATCGTGGCGCGTCACGCGGTTACAGCCGATGAGCCACAGCAGTTCGCAAGCGGCGCGGGCGGCCCAATTGCGGCGCGGTTCGAGGGCGACGAAGCAGGAAGTTCGCGCGGCTGCCGCGTGCAGGATTCGCCGCAGCCCGGATGGCTCGAAGTGGTGGAGAAACAGGTTCGCGAAAATGAGGTCGGCCGGCTCCCCGGCGGCGGCGGGCCAAGCGAGCACGTCCGTTTGAACCACGCGCGGCTCCCAGCCAACGCGGCGGAAGCCCGCGACGGTTTGCGGCGTGACCAGGCGCTGTTGATCCACGAGCGCGAGTTCGACCTTGGGCCAGCGGCCGCTGAGTTTGGTTGCCAGCGCTAGCGCCAGCGTGCCGTCGCCCGCGCCGAGTTCCACGATCCTCCGGACGTCGCGCGTGGGCGCGGACTGAAGCGCGCGGACAAGGATGCGGCGGTGCCCCAGCCACGCGTTGACGCGTTGCAAGTCGGCACGCGAACGCGCCGCCTCCGGGTCGCTGACCGGCAGGGTGTCGAGCCACTCAGGCTGGAGAATGCGGGTCATGGATCAGCTCACCTCCAGCAATGCGCCGTGGCAGGTGAAGCCCGCGCCGAAACTTGACATCCACCAGAGGCCGGCCGGCGCGGCGTCCTTGAGGGCCGCATCGAGCACGAAGAGCACGGACGGGCTGCTGAGGTTGCCGAATTCACGGAGCACCTCGGCGCTGTGCCGGAGGTCGGCGACGGAGAGGGAGAGTTGTTCGCGCAACGCGAGCAGCACATCGCGGCCGCCGGGATGCATCACCCAGCGGCGGATGTCGGCGCGGGTTTTCCCAGCCGCCACAAGCGCGCGGTCGAACACCTCCTTGGCGGCGGCGGCGGCCAGCTTGGAGACGGAGGGCTTGAGGATGTTGAACAGCATGCCGCCGCGTTGCTCGAAGCGCAGTTCGTCGCGATGACCAGGTTGGAGCAGCGTCTCACCCGCCACCCAGCGAACCGTGGGCTGGCCGGGTAGTGGTTCGGCTGAAACCATCGCCGCCGCCGCGCCGTCGCCAAACAGGCAGGCGCTGATCAACACGCCTGGATCCTCGTCGAGATAAAAGGCCGCGCTGCAAACTTCCACACAGACGCAGAGAATATGCCGGGCGCCGCCGCTGCGGATGAGCGCTTCCGCCGTGCGCAGGTTCGGCAGCGCCGCGCCGCAGCCTTGACCGACGAGATCAAGGCAGATGGTGGTGGGCGGAAGCCCGAGCTGTTCGCTGACATAACTGGTCAGGCCGGGGCAAAGGTAACCCGTGCAGGTGCTGATGATGAGGCCGCCGATCTGCTTTGGAGAAATACCGCTGCGCTGGAGCGCCCGCGTGGCCGCTTTGGCGGCAAGTGTCGGGGCCGTTTGCGCAAAGCGGCGGTGCAGCGCATCGGGGGTGAGATCGAACGCATCCGCCAGCGGGTCAAGCGCGAGGTGCCGCGTGGCGATGCTGTTGTTGCCGACGAGCACCTTCCGCGTAATGGCCTGGGAGCGCGGACTGAGGCGGCTGAACTGAGCCGAGGCGCACAGCGCATCCCAGCATTCCCGTTGCGTGTATCGAGTGGCAGGAACGGCGGTTCCGATTCCGTTGATGAACATGGCTGACCTTAGTCGGGATTGGGTGCGCCGCAAGCAATGCGCGGTGCTAGCGACCTCAGCCGTTGCCCGCCTGCTTTTGCCGCGCTGGAGCCCCCCACATGGAGGCCGTCACCAGCGCGGTCGAAGTGACCAAAGTCAAGTTGTCGCCGCAGAGTCAGGTTGGACACTGGTCAATGATGGCACGGGAGCGCCGGTGCGTGTCACGGCTTTCGTGTCGGCGCGGCCTCCTCGGGC
>JAYTIO010000613.1:0-5497 GCA_043731805.1 Pedosphaera sp.
CCGCCCCACAAACACCCGCGTCCAACACCCCGCTCAACGCACCATGAAATTGCTTCTCCTCAGCCTCTTCGCCGCCTCCGCGCTGTCCGCCAGCGCCGCCCCGGAACCGCTCACCCTCAAGCTCTGGCCGGCCGGCCCGCCCACCACGATGCGGCCCAAGTCCGAGGCCACCGCGAAGCTCATCCAGACTTACGGCGGCACCAACGCCACCCGCCTCAGTGACGTGACCGACCCGACCGTCACGGTCTTCCGGCCCGAGCGGCCCAACGGCGCGTCCGTCATCGTCGCGCCGGGCGGCGGCTTCATGTTCATGTCCTACGCGAGCGAAGGCACGCAAGTGTGCGAGTGGCTGAACTCCCTCGGCGTCACCGCCGTGTTGCTCAAGTATCGCACCCCCACGCGCGACGAAACCGAGATGTTCACCCTCCCCGTGCAGGATGCACAGCGCGCGCTCGGCCACGTGCGCCACCACGCCGCCGAGTGGAAGCTGGACCCGAAACGCGTCGGCCTGCTGGGCTTCTCCGCCGGGGGCAACCTCGCCGGCCATGCCGCGTGGGACCGCACCCCGCGCACCTACCCGCAGCAGCCGAGCCTCGACGACCCGCGCGGGCCGGACTTCCTCGTGTTCATCTACGGCGGCGGCTTCCTCGATGCGACGGACAAGACGAAGTTCCGCCCCGGCTTCAGCGTGCCGCCGGACGCGCCGCCCGCCTTCTTCCTCGTCGCGCACGACGACAAGACCAACCCCGTCGAGGCCGCGATGCTCTACCTGGAATACCAACGGCAAAACCTTTCCGCCGAGCTGCACATCTGCGCCAAGGGCGGCCACGGCTTCGGCATGCGGAAGAGCAAAGACCCCATCAGCGACTGGCCCGCGCGCTGCGGCGAATGGATGCAAAGCCTCGGCCTGCTCACCCAAAAGCCATGACCCACCCCCTGCCCTCCCGCCGTGAATTCCTCGCCGCCCTCGGCGCCGGCGTCGCCACCGCCTCGCTCCCCAGCCACTCCGCCGAACCCGTCTCACTCATCGCCTCCATCGAGAAGGTCACGGTGCGCCGGGGCCGCGATGGCAGCGGGCCGACGTGGTTTCACCCGCGCGCCTGCATGGTGCCGGGCGCAGGCGGCGCGACCGCGTTCATGACGCTGCAAACCATCGCCGGCTCCGACTACTTCGGCCCGGTGCATTGGATGACCTCGCGCGACCTCGGCCAGACCTGGACCGAGCCGCAGCCCGTGCCCGCGCTGGGCCGAGTGAAGCAAGGTGCCGGCCCCGTCGAAGAAGGCGTCTGCGATGTCACGCCCCAGTGGCATCCCCAGACCAAGTCCGTCCTCGCCTTCGGCCACAACGTCTTCTACTCCGGCCCCAAGTTCTCCGCCGACCAACCGCCCCGCTGGCCCATCTACGCCGTCTGGCGCGACGGCCGATGGGGCCCGCGTCGCAAGCTGGAGTGGGCTGACCCGCGCGGTGCCTATATCTACTCCAACAACTGTGGCCAGCGCATCGTGCTGCCCAACGGCGACATCCAAATGTCCTTCACCTTCGGCGCGACGAAGACGCAGGCCCGCGCCGTCGCCGGAGTGGTTTGCGGTTTCGACGGCGAGACGCTCACGGTGAAACAGGTGGGCGAACCCATTACCAACGCGAAGGGCCGCGGCCTGCTGGAGCCGTCGGTGACGCAGTTCCAAGGCCGGTTCTTCCTCACCATCCGCGCCGAGGACAATCGTGGCTACGTCTGCGTCGGCGACGACGGCCTCAAGTGGTCGCCCAAGCAGGCGTGGGCCTGGGACGACGGCACGCCGCTGGACCTGTCCACCACGCAGCAGCATTGGCTCCCACACTCGGACGGGCTCTTCCTCGTTTACACCCGCAAGGACGCGAGCAACGTCAACGTCCCCCGTTGGCGCGCACCGCTCTGGATGGCGCAGGTGGACACCGCCACCCTCCGCCTCCGCCGCGACACCGAACGCATCGTGCTCCCGCTCGTGGGTGACGGCGTGAACGCGGCGGACGAGGTGGCTTACAGCGGCAACTTTCACCCCGTCAACGTCAGCCCGGACGAGTCCTGGGTCACCGACGGCGAGGTAATTCCGAAGCGAGGCTGGCAAGGCGACCTACTCCTCGCGCGCATCCGCTGGGCGAAGCCGAACCGGCTCGTGGTGGCCTGAGCCTTTCGCCCGGCGCGCGGGCGGTCCCCGCCCGCAGCAGCTCCGCGCGCACCAGCGCGCTAGTAACTTAAACCATCTCCTGACCAGCACACATGCTGCGACCGGGGACCGGTCGCGCTCCGGCTCATACCAATTCGGAATCAAATCCAGTGGAATGGCTGGGCGACCACGACGCGCTCTGGCTCCCTCTCCCTTCCTCTGAGGAGGGGAGAGGGTTGGGGTGAGGGGTTGCGCGCGTCGGCGTTGGTGACCCACCCCTCATCCGGCCTGCGGCCACCTTCTCCCCCTCCTCCGAGGAAGGGAGAAGGCGTGCCACATCGCGTCCGATTGGCATTCCGCCGACTGCCATCGGGAGTTGGTAGCAGAGGCAAACTCGCGCTCAACCCCTCGCAGTGATTTGCCGATAATCCTTTTGGGCACAGACAGCCGATGTCCCACCCAGCCACGTAGGCTGCTTCACAACGAAAGACAAACTATGAAGCACCAAATGGAACTCACCCTCGCCGCCAAACCTCCCGCCGCCCGTCGCGCCGTCCGCCGCCAGCGCCGCCTGCCCAGCGCGCACTGGTGGTTCGACCAGATGCGCAAGGCCGTGGACGAGGCGATGGACTGGCAGCCCGCCCCGCCCGCCCGCCCGGCGCAGACGCACCTACTGCTGGCGACGGGCCACGCCGAGGTAGCCGGAGCCTGATGTAGCGCCACGGATGAAACACGGACCGAACACGGAAAGGCCCGGGCTCCGAAGCCATCGGTGTTTCATCCGTGTTCAATCCGTGGCTAAAACTCCTGCTCGATTCACTCGACAGCCAAGACTCCGGCCCCGAGTCAGCCGCACTTCAAATCACTTCGCCGCCGGGGCTGGGCGCGCCTGGTATTTCTCGTAGAGCCGCGTGTGGCGGCTGTCCAGCGGCACTTCGCGACCGGCAATCCACATCCGCTTCACGTTGCTGCGCAGGTCGAGGATGGAGCCGTCGCTGGCGAAGAAGGTGGCTTCCTTCCCCGCGTCGAGGGAGCCGAGGCGGTCCGCCAGGCCGAGCACTTGCGCGGGATAGAGCGTGAGGCCCTTGAGCGCTTCCGCCTCCGGCAGCCCGAAGGCCACCGCCTGCGCGGCGGAGTAAGGGGTGTTGCGGGCGAAGGTCGCGTTGCTCGCGCCGGGACCTTCGCTGAAGAGCACTTTTACCCCGGCCTGGTGCAGCGTCGCGGCACCCTTGAAGTGGACGTCGTAAGCATCGGTGTCGCGCGCGGGTTGGTCGAAGGTGGACTCGAAGATGACGGGGACTTGCTGCGCCACCAGCTCGGCGGCGACCCGCCAGGCGTCGCGTCCACCGGCGATGACGATTTTGTATTTGCGCGACTCGGCCCAGGTGAGCGCGGCTTTGATTTGGCGCACATCGTCGGCGTGGACCATGAGGGGCAACTCGCCGCGTAGGAAGGGCAACATCGCCTCCCACGCCGGCACCTTCGCCGCCGCCTTGCCGTCCTTCGGTGTGAGGCCGCGGGCATTGGCGTAGGCGTGGGCTTCGGCGAAGAAGTCGTCGAGTTCCTGCAGGCGCTTGGTGCGCTCCTTGGCCTGGTCCTCGGCGGACTTAGGCGCGGCTCCGCGCGCGAGTTCTTTGGGCGTCACGTTCAGGCTCATCGCGGGCCAGAAGACGTGCAGCGCGACCGGGGCCATGACGGTCAGCTCCTCCGTCGTCCAGCCGGCGAGCGAGATGACGCCAGACTGGCCGCTGACCGTGCCGCCGAGCGGGAGCACGAGCGCGTGTGAGATGCCGTTGGCGCGCGTGACGGCGAGGTGTTCAGAGTCGGGATTCACCGCGAGCCACGCGCGCACGTCGGGCGTGAAGCTGCCGGTCTCCGTTGTGTCCTGCGTGGCGCGCACAGCGGAAATCTCGGTGAGGCCCAGCGAACTGGTCGGCAGGATGAGGCCGGGGAAAAGGTGCAGGCCCTTCAAGTCCACGGTGCGGTCGGCCTTGGCGGCAGGCGCGGTCTTCGAGACGGAAAGAATCTTCGTGCCCCGCGTCAGCACGAAGCCGGGCGCGAGCGTCTCGCCGGAGACGGTGTGCACGGTCGCCCCGGCGTAGAGGATGGTTGCCTGCGGATTCCACGCGTCCGGCAATGCCTTCGCCGGCCTCTGAGCGGAGGCGGAGGCGAGCAGCGCCCACAGGACGACGAGGCCGGGGAGAATGATGTTGGGTGCGAACACAGTGGCGTTTATGGCGGCTGCGCTGCCCGAGTTCAAGGCTGGTTCCGGCTCGCTCTTGCTTGGCCCGGTGGTTTCGGGAAAGCTCCGCCGCACATGAAAAAGAAAGCCGCCCAACCAGCCTCCCTCGAACGTCAGTGGTCGTCCATCGTCGTGGACGGTGCCGAACGCGCCGCCAGCCGCGCGATGCTCCACGCCGTCGGGTTCAACCGCGAAGACTTCCGCAAATCGCAGGTCGGCGTCTGCTCCACCTGGAGCCAGGTCACGCCCTGCAACATCCACATTGACCAGCTCGCCGTGAGCGTCGCGATGGGCGTCAACGAGGCCGGCGGCAAGGCGCTGGTCTTCAACACCATCACCGTCAGCGACGGCATCTCGATGGGCAGCGAGGGCATGAAATATTCCCTCGTCTCGCGCGAGGTCATCGCCGACTCCATCGAGACGGTCGTGGGCTGCGAGGGAATGGACGGCCTCGTGGCCGTGGGCGGTTGCGACAAGAACATGCCCGGCTGCCTCATGGCGATGGCGCGGCTGAACCGCCCGGCGGTCTTCGTTTACGGCGGCACGATTCTCCCCGGTGATTTCCACGGCAAGCCCGTGGACGTGGTCTCCTGCTTCGAGGCCGTGGGGCTGCACGCGGCGGGCAAGATGAGCGACAAGGACTTGGCCGACCTCGAAGCAGTTGCCATCCCCGGCGCGGGTTCCTGCGGCGGGATGTATACGGCGAACACGATGGCGTCGGCCATCGAAGCCCTCGGCATGAGCCTGCCCAACTCCAGCGCGCAAGCCGCCGTCTCGCAGGACAAGACACGCGATTGCGAAGCCGCCGGTGCCGCCGTGGTGAACCTCATCAAGCGCGGCATCAAGCCGCGCGACATCATGACGCGAAAGGCGTTCGAGAACGCCATCACGCTCGTCATCGCGCTCGGCGGCTCGACCAATGCCGTCCTTCACCTCCTCGCGATGGCCAGCGCGGCCAACGTGAAGCTGACCATTGACGACTTCACGCGCATCGGCAAACGCGTGCCGGTGCTCGCCGACCTCAAGCCCAGCGGCAAATACGTCATGAACGAGCTGGTGAAAATCGGCGGGACCGTTCCCCTGATGAAGATGCTCTTGGACCAGGGCCTC
>JAYTIO010000614.1:0-2782 GCA_043731805.1 Pedosphaera sp.
CTTGTGCGCCGCCCAGTGGCCGAAGTCCAGCGGGCGCGCGCTGCCGAACTCGAAGGCGTCGCCGCTGGTGGCGATGTGGTTCAGGTGCAGCTCGGCGCAACGGTAGATGAGCCGCTGCATCGCCGCCGGCTCGAACGCGGCCAGCGCCTCGGCGTCGCGGTCGATGGCGTTGAAGAACTCCGCGTCGCGGATGCACGCCACTTTCACGGCCTCGACATAGCCGGCCCGCTGGTCGCGCGGCGTGAGTGTGGCGAGGAGCTGGAAGTCGTTGATGACGGCGAAGGGCGGGCTGAAGGTGCCGATGAAGTTCTTCTTGCCGAACGCGTTGACCCCGTTCTTCACGCCCACGCCGGAGTCGTCCTGGCTCAAGGTCGTCGTCGGGATGCGCACATGGCGGATGCCGCGATGGGCCGTGGATGCCGCGAGACCGACCATGTCCAGCAGTGCGCCGCCGCCCACGCACAGCAGGTAGGCGTGGCGGTCAATGTGATAGCGGTCAATTTGCGAGTGGATTTCCGAGACATGGAAGTAGGAGTTCTTCACCCGCTCGCCACCCTCGATGACGATGGGCGAGCGGACCAGTTCGAGCGCGTCGCCGTGCGTGGTGAAGTAGTCGGCGATGGTGCGCTCCAAGCCGGGCTGGGCCTTGGCGAGCGCCTCGTCCAGGACGATGAGCGCCCTGCGCCGCGTCGTGCCGCCGCCGCCCACGAGCACGTCGCGCAGCACGGGGTTGGCGGGGTTGAAGACCCCGTGGGTGAAATGCACCTGGTGCCGCCAACTGACCTGGATTGTCCGCTCGATGCTGGTCACGCGCCGAATTTGCAGCGCGTCGGCGACGAACGCCAGCGGGGAATCGAGGGTGGAGAGCGCTCAGCTATCAGCGGACAGCAGTCTGCCGCCGCCAGTCAGCGGCCGTCAGTCAGTGGCCGAGTCGCAAATCGCTGACCGCTGATCGCTGACTGCTAACCGCCCTCAGCGCACTACCGCGCTCCCCGCCTTCTCCCCGGCGATGAAGTAGTGCAGCGCGTTGGTCCGCTCGTCGGTGACGCGGAAGAGGTGGCCGGCGAAGGCGCTCATGTGCGTGTGCTCGGCCGCGCGCAGCTTGGTGCGGTAGTGGGCAGCGCCCTCGTTGTCCACCCAGAAGAGCAGCACCGGCTCCTTGCGCGCGTTCTGGAAATACAGTTCCGCGCGCGGGCCTCCGGTGGCGGAGCGCCAACTGGCTTGCTCATCGGCGGCGTGCGGGGCGAGCGCAAGGGCATTGGTCGGGGCCATCGTGACCTCCCCGCGCCGGAACTTCTCCTGCCACTCCGTCAGCTCCTTCGGCCACGCGAACTTCCCGGCCTGGCCCAAGTCAAACCCCGCGAAGTGCGGCGAGGCCGGCTGCCGCGCTGCGGGGCGGGCGTAACGCCACGCGCGGTCACCGAAGACCTCCTCGCAGAGCTTCGCGAGACCGGGATCATACTCCTTCAACTGCCCGCGCAGGTGGACGTGATTGTGGTCGTGGTCGTTGACGCGGTTCGTGTCGAACCACGACTGCGCGCCCTCGGCGAAATACTCGGACGGGTTCGTGCCCGCGTATTTGTTCTGCCACAGCCCCGCCTTGCCCGCCGCGTCGAAGGCCGCTTGCAGCCGCGCTTGGAACGTCTTGTCCAGTTCGTTCACCCCCAGCTGGTGCGCCGCGTGCGCGAACTCGTGGACGAGGATGTTCTCCGCCGCATAGGGATCACCGGGCAGGCACAGCAAGTTCTCCTCGCCGCAACTGACCGCCGGCCGCGCGCGGGTCGCCCCGAGACCCCGCGCGCGCCTGTCCCAGTAGAGCTTCGGCGCGAGGTCACTGTGCTCCGGGATGTCCGTGGTGAACTCGCCCGCCGCCATGATGGCGAAGCGCACCTGGTGCTTCGCCATCGCCGCCAGCACCGCTGGACGGTGGCCGAGCATTTGCAGAATGAGAAACCGCGCCTCTAGCAGCGCGTAGTCATTAACCTTCGCCGATCCGACCACCGGCACGCCGCCCGCGCTGACGAACTTCTGGTAATGCGCCCCTAGCTTGAACTCCGCGCGCACCGGCTCCGGCACGGGCGTCACCCGGCTCGCTGCCTCCTCCGCCGCCAGCAGGACACCCACAGCGATGCGATAGAGCAGGAGCAACGCGGCCCAGGCGGACACGCGAGCGGAGAACGAGTGTGATAGCTTCATGTGATTCGTAATGTGGTGACCACTGTGCCTGCCCCCCGGGCGGAGGTGTAAGTATTCAGTGTTCAGTTGGCAGTGTTCAGTCTTCCGTCAGCCGCACCAGATACCAATCCGCTACGCTTATCGGAGGCTTGCGTGTGCTTTGCTGGAAGGCATTGAAGTAAGGCACCGGGAGTATTCTGTCTGCGGCAGTGGAAGATGTAAGAGTTATTCAGCGGGAGGCCTTGCCGTGCTAAACTGGAGTGATTCAGTAGGAGCGTGGCCTTTAGGCCGCAGAAGCATGGAAGGCCAAGCCGTGGGGGTGTGTTTGCAGGACTTGGACCAACGAGCCAACCAGTGCGGGCAGTGGTGGGGTT
Source organism: Pedosphaera sp. (assembly GCA_043731805.1). Taxonomy (GTDB): domain Bacteria; phylum Verrucomicrobiota; class Verrucomicrobiia; order Limisphaerales; family SXTU01; genus SXTU01. The sequence continues at coordinate 2,550 of JAYTIO010000614.1, forward strand.
GGCCGAAATAGGTGCGGTGCGGTGGTGGGACGATGCTGCGGCCTGAAGGCCGCGCTCCTGCCGCGTCAACTGCATGGTTTCGGCTGAAGCGAGTCCATGCCGAAGTGTCCTCACGCAAAGAGCGCAAAGGTCGCAAAGGGGTAATGGTCCGGCCCGTGGTAGCCACCGGAGTTGCGCTCACCGGCGGGTGATTGGGTCGTCTGAACGCAGCTTCCCAGTGCCTTTGCATCCTT
>JAYTIO010000615.1:0-17880 GCA_043731805.1 Pedosphaera sp.
TTATCGCCGCACCCAACTTGCCACCTTCGTCATCGAGGCCAAGACCAAGACGGTGGACTATTTGCTTTCCGTCCACTACGCGAACCAGGGCAACACCAACTACATGATTGATGGGCGGGCCGGCCAGCAACGTTTCGAGGCGTTTACGAAACTTCAGTTCGAGGTCGCCGGTCCGTGGAAGCGTTACCTTGCCCAGCACAGCAAGGCTGCCGACCCCATTTTCACCCCGTGGGCTGACTACGAAAAGCTCGAGGACAAGGAGTTCGCTGCCAAGAGCAAGGAACTCGCCGCCAAATACATGAGCAAAGACGGCGAGCCGATGAAGGGACTCAACCCCATCGTTGCCAAGGCGTTTTCGACTCCCATTTCGAACATGCGTGCAGTCGCCGACCGCTACGCCAAGCTCTTCTTTGATGCCGAGAAGGCGTGGGTGGGGGCCGTCACCGCCGACGCGAAGAAGAAGAAGGATGATGACGATCCGATGCTCAAGAAACTTTCGGACCCCGCTCAGGAGCAGCTTCGTCAGGTCTTCTACGGCCAGGGTTCACCGGTCAACATCTCCTACGCCACGCTTTCCCGCTTCGACAACGGACGAATCGCCAACGGCGAAGCCCAGTTCACTCTACAGGCTGACCGCCTTGATGGCACGCATCCTGGCGCGCCGCTGCGCGCCATGGCTATCAGCGACGGAACTCCTCGTAATGCGAAAGTTGCCATCAAGGGTGATCCTCGGAACCTCGGCCCCGAGGCTCCGCGCCAGTTCTTGGAGGTGCTGAGTCCGAACCGCAAGCCATTCTCCAAGGGCAGTGGCCGGGCCGAGTTGGCTGAGGAAATCGCCAGTAAGAACAACCCGCTCACCGTCCGCGTGCTTATCAACCGCGTCTGGATGAACCACTTTGGCGGCGCGCTGGTCCGCACCCCGACTGACTTCGGCGTTCGCGCCGACGACCCCACCCACCCGGAGTTGCTCAATTACCTCTCCGCTTGGGTTATGGAGAATGAGTGGTCCGTCAAGAAGCTCCACAAGCTCGTTATGACCTCGGCCACTTATATGCAGAGCAGTGACGACCGCGCCAAGCCGATGCTCACGGACCCCGCGAACCTCTACGCTTGGAAGATGAACCGTCGCCGCCTCGACTTTGAGGGCTTCCGCGACTCGCTCCTGACCGTCAGCGGCAAGCTGGACCCCCGGGTAGGTGGTCCGCCGGTAAAGATTACGCCTGAGGGCGGCAACCCGATGGGCTACAAGGAAGACCCTTTCCGCCGCACCCTCTACGGCTACATCGACCGTGGTAACCTCTCCTCCCTTTATCGCAATTTCGACTTTGCCAACCCGGACGCGACCGTCGGGATGCGCTTCAGTTCCACCGTTCCCCAGCAGGCGCTTTATCTGATGAACAGCCCGTTCGTTGGCGAACTTGCCCGATCCATCGTCCATCGCGACGACGTGAAAAACAAGGTAGACGAAGAGCAGCGCATCGAGATGCTCTACCAGATTTGCTTCCAGCGCCTACCCGTGCCGCTGGAGACCAAGATCGGCATGCGCTTCCTCGAAGAGCAGTCCGGGGTGAAGGGCAGCGACGCGAAGCCCATCTGGCAATATGGCTACGGCCAATACAACGCGAAGACCCGCCAGGTGTCCTTCTTCAAGCTCCCGACTTATACGTCCGGTGGCCAAGGCATGATGGGCGGCAACCGGATGAACAACGCTGGAACCGGCTACTACGACGGTGGCACCAACAACCGCCTTGCCGGCCTGAAGCTCACCAGCACCGGTGGCACCGCCGGCACGCTCGCCGTCATCCGGCGCTTTACCGCCCCCGTGGACGGCACGCTCGCGATTGACGGCACCTTCAGCCAACCCGCAGGTTCGGCGGGCGACGGGGTCACGGGCTACATTGTGCATAGCCGCAGCGGGCAGGTAGGTCCCGCCCACAACCTCGCTGGGAAGACTCGTAGCGTGACTACCGCCGCGAAGGTTGATGTGAAGAAGGGTGATACGATTGACTTCATCGTGGACAATGGCGGCAAGGGCAATGCCATCGGGGACACGTTCGCTTGGGCTCCCACCCTCAAGGTCGTTGCTGCTGGAGCCACCATGACCGCTTCCGCCGGTCCGGGTATGCCTGCCTCGGGAGGCCCCTTGATGATGGCCCCGGGGGCTCCTGCCATGGCTCCCGGCAAGGCCGCGATGGGCAACCAAATGGGCAGCGCGGCCGGCCCGGGAACTTGGAGCGCCACTGGTCAGTTCGGCAGCCCCTCTGCCGGACAGCAGAAGCCCCTCGACACCTGGGAGAAATACGCCCAGATGCTCCTCCTCGCCAACGAGATGACCTTCGTTGACTGAGGCGCGGAGACAAAAAAATCGCCGAAGGCCGCCGCAAGGCGGCCTTCGTGCTTTCCGGAGTGAAGTCCGCTCTTGAAAATGCCCTGCAACTCCCGTCCGCTTCGAGCGTCAAACGTGCCACGATGCCAACCGTCTGCCCATTCCCTTCCCGCCCTCGCATCAGCGCCCTTTGCACGGCCCTCCTCCCCATCACCCTTGCCGCCGCCCCTGTGGATTTCATACACGAGGTGTTGCCCATCCTCCAGCGAGCCTGCTTCGAGTGCCACGATGACAGATTGCAGAAAGGTAAACTCCGTCTCGACACCCGTGCCCAAGCGTTTCAAAAGCCCACTGTCCTTGTCCAAGGCAACGCCGCAAAGAGCGAACTCTACCGCCGCATCGCGCTGCCTAGGGGCCACGATGACGTGATGCCCAGTCGGGGCGAACCGCTCTCCCACGCACAGCAGGCGGTCATCAGGACGTGGATCGACCAAGGCGCATCGTGGCCAGAGAACCTGCCGGCCACGCCACACTGGGCCTATGTGAAACCTATCCGTCCAGCCGTGCCTGCCGTTTCAGGCCCCGGCATCAAAACGCAAACCTCGGTGGATGCATTTGTGCTTACACGCCTACAGCAAGCAGGGCTGGCACCGTCTCCGGAAGCCGCCCCCGAAATCCTAGCCCGTCGCTTCTACCTCGACCTCCTCGGTCTCCCGCCCACACCCGCCGAGGTGGACGCCTTCGTCCGCGACTGCGCGGAGTCCCGCAGCGATTCCGCACTCCGCATTCCGCATTCCGCATTGGATCGCCTCGTGGATCGCCTCCTTGCCTCGCCGCAATTCGGCGTCCACTGGGCGCGACCGTGGCTCGACTACGCGCGCTACGCCGACTCGCACGGCTTCCAGCGAGATGACTTCCGCGACCTCTGGCCGTATCGCGATTGGGTCGTCAACGCCTTCAACGCCGACATGCCGTTCACCCAGTTCACCATCGAGCAACTTGCCGGCGACCTCCTGCCCAGCGCCACCGAGTCCCAGCGCATTGCCACCGGTTTCAATCGCAGCGCGCCCACGAACGTCGAGGCCGGCACGGACCCCGAGGAGACGCGCGTGAACCAAATCCACGACCGCGTCAGCACGCTCGGCACCGTCTGGCTCGGTTCCACGCTCGAATGCGCGCAGTGCCACGACCACAAATACGACCCGCTCTCCCAGCGCGACTACTACGGCCTCTTCGCCTTCTTCAACCACACCGAACTCGAAGCCGACCGCACGAACCCAAAAGTTCCCGGCTCCATCCAGTTCAAAGGCCCGACGATGGAACTGCGCGACGCCGTTGCCTCGGGCGAGCGCGACGCGATTCTTACCCGCCTCGCCACGGTGACGAATCAACTCGCCGCGGTGGAGAAAACCGTCGCCGTCGGCCAGGCCGAGTCGGAAGCCGCACTCGCCAAGTCCGCCGCGCAAGCCCCGCAGGAGCGCGTGCTCGACATCGCTGACTTCGATTCCACTGGCGGCGCGACGCATGAAATTCTCGCGGACAAATCCGTCCTCGTCAGCGGCGAGCCCGCGCCGGACAAGGACACCTACCTCATCGAAGTCCGCACCGCGCTCACCGACATCCGCGCGTTCAAGCTGGAGGCGCTCGCGCACGACTCACTGCCCGGCAAAGGCCCTGGTCGCGGCGATGCCCAGCGCCCGAACTTCGTGCTGAACAACTTCACCGTCACCGCCGCACCCGCCGTAGTGGGGCAGGCGTCCTCGCCTGCCAGTCCGACGGGCGTCCCCGCCCGTCGTCGCTCTTCGCCTTCAGACACCGCCGTCAAATTCACCCAAGCCACGGCCTCCTTCTCCCAAGCAAATTTCCCTGTCACCAACCTTCTCAAGACCGGCAACGACGCGCGCACTGGCGGCTGGGCCATCAACCCGAAGTTTCACGAATCGCACTGGGCACAGCTCGAAACCGCCGCGCCCATCGGCTTCCCCGGCGGCACGGTGCTGCGGTTCAAGCTGGAGCAAAACTTCGGCGGCGGTCGCACCATCGGGCGACTTCGCCTCACGGCGTTGACTGGCAACATCGGCGGCCCCGCGCTGCCAGCGGCCGTGGCCGAGGCGTTGAAAGTTCCTGCTGCGAAGCGCACCGCCCAGCAGGCCAAGGCGCTTGCGGACTTCCGCCTCAAGGACCACCCCGAACACACGCGGCTGGAGCAGGAGCGGACGCGCCTCGAAGCCGACCTCCGCAAGCTCAAGCTCCCGACCACGCTCGTCATGCGCGAGACCACACCGCGCATGAGCACGCTCTTCACGCGCGGCGAGTTCCGCACGCCCGGCGAGCAGATTCAGCCGCACACGCCCGCTGTGTTGCATCCGCTGCGCATTGGTAGTGGGGCCGGCGTCCCGCCTGCCTCTGCGGGCGAGACGCCCGTCGCGACACGCGGGACGCCTGCCCCAGTAACCCGCCTCGACCTCGCGCGCTGGCTCGTCAGCCGCGAGAATCCGCTCGTCGCCCGCGTCACGGTGAATCGCCTCTGGGCCGAGCTGTTCGGCCACGCGCTTGTCACCACGCCGGAGGATTTCGGCATCAAGGGCGTGCCGCCCACGCACCCGGAGTTGCTCGATTGGCTTGCGGTTGAGTTCATGGATAACGGCTGGTCCATGAAGAAGCTGCTCAAGACCATCGTGATGAGCGCGACCTACCGCCAGTCCTCCCGCGTCACGCCCGACCTCTTTGCACGCGATGACCAAAACCTCCTTTACGCTCGGGGCCCGCGCCATCGCCTCGACGCCGAGACCATCCGCGACAACGCACTCGCCATCGCCGGCCTGCTGAACCCGAAGCTCGGCGGCGCGCCCATCCAGCCGTATCAGCCCGACGGCCTGTGGGTGAAAGTCGGTGGCCAGCGCTACGATTACGTGGTCAGCCCTGGCGACGAGAAATACCGGCGCGGTCTCTATGTCGTGTGGAAGCGCGGTGCGCCGTATCCGAGCTTTGTGAACTTCGACGCCAACAGCCGCATGGCCTGCCGCGTGAAGCGCCCGCAATCCAACACTCCGCTGCAAGCCCTCACGCTGATGAACGACCCGGTTTATGTGGAAGCCGCGATGGCCTTCGCCAAACGCGTGCTCACGGAGCGAGCCAGCGCGTCCGCCACCGAACGCCTCGCCCACGCCTTCCGCCTCGCCACCAGCCGCTCCCCGCGCGCAGAGGAACTCACGACCCTCACCGAGCTCCTGACTTCCGCCCGTGCGACGGACGCGAAGTTGGCGAAGTTGGCGAAGGAGTTCGTCGGCAAGTTCGAGCTGCCCGCCGGCGTGAGCGCCGAGGAATTCGCCGCGTGGTATGCCGTGGCGGCGGCGCTGCTGAATCTGGACGAAACGATTTCCAAAGGTTGATGCCATGAACCCCACCACGCAGCTCGACCTCATCCATCGCCGCGCCTTCTTCCAACGCGCCGGCCTCGGCCTCGGCTCGATGGCGCTGGCTTCGCTGCTGCGCGGCTCGGCTTTCGGCGCGCCAGCGAACCCGCTCGCCACTCGCCAGCCGATGTTCGCGCCGCGGGCGAAGCGAGTGATTTTCCTGCACATGATTGGGGCGCCGTCGCAGCTCGACTTGTTCGACCACAAGCCGGAGCTCATCGCGCGTGACGGACAGGATTGCCCCGAGTCGTTGCTCAAGGGGCGGCGCTTCGCGTTCATCGGTGGGAAGATGCAGCTCGCGGGGACGAAGTTTAAGTTCGCGCGACACGGGCGCAGCGGGCAGGAGCTGTCGGAGCTGCTACCGAATCTGGCGAAGGTCGCGGACGACATCGCCATCGTGAAGACGCTGCACACGGAGGAAATCAACCACGCACCGGCGCAGATGTTCCTGCACACGGGCTTCGGGCGCGGCGGACGACCAAGCTTCGGGTCGTGGGTGACTTACGGGCTGGGCACGGAGAATCAGGACCTGCCCGCTTACACGGTGTTGCTCTCCGGTCCGCTCGGCGGCGCGGGCACGTCGCTGTGGGCGAACGGCTTTCTGCCGAGCGTCTATCAGGGCATCCAGTTCCGCTCCAGCGGTGACCCGGTGCTATTTCTCTCAAACCCGAAAGGCCAGTCGCAGGAGGACCGGCGGCGCGTGTTCGACGCGGTGAAGTCGCTCAACGAACGCCAACTCGCGGACGTGGGCGACCCGGAAATCGCCACGCGCATCAGCCAATACGAGATGGCGTTCAAGATGCAGACCAGCGTGCCGGAACTGATGGACATTTCGCGCGAGCCGAAGTCCGTGCTCGACCTCTACGGCGCGAAGCCGGGCGGGTCGTCGTTCGCGAACAACTGCCTGCTCGCCCGCCGGCTCATCGAACGCGGCGTGCGTGTGGTGGAGCTTTACGACGCCGATTGGGACCACCACGCCGGTCTCTCGACGCGCCTACCCGCCAAGTGCCGCGACGTGGACCAAGGCATGGCCGGCCTCCTCACGGACTTGAAGTCACGCGGCTTGCTCGACGATACGCTGGTTATCTGGGGCGCGGAGTTCGGGCGCACGCCGTTGCGACAGGGCATTGATGGTGATGGCAAGGCGACGAACATGGGGCGCGACCATCACAAGGACGCCTACACGATGTGGCTGGCTGGCGGGGGCATTCGCGGCGGCGTGACTTACGGGCGGACGGACGATTTCGGCTTCAGCCCGGTGGAGAATCCCGTCCACGTCCACGACTTGAACGCGACCGTGCTCCGCCTCCTCGGCCTCGACCACGAGCGGCTGACGTTCAAATACCAGGGCCGCGAGTTCCGCCTGACGGACGTGCAGGGCGAGGTGTTGCGCGGACTGCTGGCTTGACGGGCTATCTGAGCCGCAGACGGAACCCAGGTGGAGACAGTCCTTCGTCTCTTGCCCCATCTGTGTTCAATCCGTGTTCTATCCGGGGCTAAAAAAGCGCCAGCCGGTGAAGGAGACTTCACCGGCTGGCGCGTGGCTAAATTGAGGTGACAGGTTACTTCAAGACCGCCGCGTGGAACTCGAACCAGTCGTCCACGTTGTTCAGGTCCACGGCGCCGGGCAGCACGCTGCCGTCGTCGGGGAGGCCGCTGGCGGTGAGGATGCCCTTGCGGGTGGCGTCGTCGTGGCAGTAGCCGAGGATGGCGAGGTTGTGGCGGTGGATGTCCGCCTTGGTGAGCTTCTTGCCGTTCTTGCGGACCCACGCTTCGAAGGCGGGATAGGTCGGCTTGTTGGCCTTGATGAACTCGACAACGGCGGCGGCATCGAGGCCGAGCGCGTCACAGGTCATCTGGTCGTAGCCCTTGCCGAGGCCGGGGTAGCCGGCCGCGAGTTTGCCGGCGGCTTCGAGGGAAACCTTCAGCCAGAGGCGGGGGAGGTGAAGCGCGCCGAGCGGGCCGGCGACGCCTGAACTGATCATGGGGACGTATGTGCTCATAGTGTTACTGCTGGTATTCGGATTGCGCGGGGAGCTTATGGAAACCCGTTCCTGCGGGTCAACGGGATTCTCAAGGCAATTGCGTTTCCCGGCCTCCGGTGGGGATTTCGGAGTTGGGCTCAATCCTCCGCCTTCGAGTCGCGGCTGGTCAGGTCGCGCACGGCGGCCTTCACGTCCTTGCCCTCGTAAAGCATCGCGTGGACTTGCTCGATGATGGGGGTGCTGAAGCCGTGTCTACCCCCGAGTTGCCACGCGGACCGCGCGGTGGGGTGGCCTTCGACGACGTGCCGACTGGTGGAGAGCAGTTCCATCAGCGCCGCACCCCGGCCCAACTGCTCGCCGAAGCCGCGGTTGCGACTCAGCCTCGAGAAGCACGTCACCGTCACGTCACCCAGCCCGCTCAGGCCCGCGAAGGTGTCCGCCTGCGCACCACAGGCCACGCCCAGCCGACGCATCTCCGCTACGGCGCGCGTGACGAGCGCGGCCTTGGCGTTGTCGCCGAAGCCCAGGCCGTCGCACACGCCCGCCGCGATGGCGATGACGTTCTTCAATGCCCCGCCCAGCTCGACACCCAACGGGTCGGCGCTCGTGTAAACGCGGAAGGCGGGCCGGTGAAAGAGACTTTGCGTCAGGTGGGCCGCGCCGGCATCGCTGCTGGCGGCGACGCTCGCAGTGGGAATGCCGCGCGCGACTTCGAGCGCGAGGGTGGGGCCGGAGAGCGCTGCGACCTTCGCGTGCGTTGCGCAGGCGCGCAGCACGCCGCACATGGTCAGGCCGCTGTCGTGCTCGATGCCCTTGGTGACGCTCACGGCCAGCCCGCGAAAGTCCGCCAGAGACGTCGCGACCTGGCGGAAGGCGCGGGAAGGCACGGCGACGACCACTACGCCCGGGCCATGCACTGCTTCGGCGAGTTCAGCCGCGTAGTTGAGCCCGCCGGGCAACGCGACGCCGGGCAGGTAACGATCGTTGCGACCACTTTCGCGCACCTCGGCCAGATGCGCGGGGTCGTGCCCCCAGAGCAACACGTCGTTACCCGACTCGCGGAGCAGCTTGGCGAGCGCGGTGCCCCACGCGCCCGCGCCGAGGACGGTGATGTTCATGGGAGTGTTTTGCCGCGAAAGGGCGCAGAGCTCACAGGGAAGGAGGGGAAGGTCCAACGCTCAACGGCTGAGGATGTCGCGAAGCTCATCGTCGGAGGTTGGAAGTTGCGCGTTGAACATTGAGTGTTTCCGGTTTTCATCTCTGTGCTCTCTGCGCCCTTTCGCGGCTAACTCTTGGTTCTCTCTGGTTCCAGCCTCTTCGCGCCGACGCGGCTTTCCGTGCCGGCCCGCAGCCGCTCGATGTTCGCCTTGTGTTTGTAAATCGCCAGCGCGCCCAGCGCCGTCGAGACGCCGATGAGCAACGCGCCGTTGCCCGTGAGCCACACCGCCAGCGGCAGCGCCACCGCCGCCACGATGGACGCGAGCGACACGTAGCGGCTCAACGCGAAGACCACCAGCCAGGTCGCCAGCGCGATGCCGAACGCCGCCGGGGCCAGCGCCGCGAACACGCCCGCCGTGGTGGCGATGCCCTTGCCGCCTTTGAAGTTTAGCCAGCAGGTGTAGTTGTGGCCGAGGATGGCGCAGATGCCGGCGAGCGCCGGGTAGTGCTGGAAGATGGTCGCACCCGAGCCACTCATTGTCATCGCGAACGGAGCCACTAGTGCGACCGCCAACGCCCCCTTCATCGCGTCCGCCGTCAGCACGAAGATACCCGCTCCCTTGCCGAGGATGCGGAAGACGTTCGTCGCCCCGATGTTGCCGCTGCCCACGCTGCGGATGTCCACGCCCTTCGCCTTCGCGACGAGGTAGCCGCTCGGAATCGAGCCGAGCAGATAGCTCAAGAGAACCAATGTGATGAGGGCGACAGCCACGGGCGGAGTATGTTTCCGGGGTTCAAACTTCAAAGTTCAAAGTTCAAAGCCCTGCGTTGTCTTGCCTCTCGACGCACGGCACACTCCGGCTGTGGCTGCTGAAAAAATCCGCGTCGCCGTCATCGGCACTGGCTCCTTGGGCAAGGAGCACGCTCGGCTGTATGCCGAGCTGGCGCGCACTGGCCAAGTCACCTTCGCCGGCGTCTTCGATGCGAACCCCGAGGCCGCGCGCAAGCACGCCGCCGCGCACGGCACCCGGACTTTCGCCTCCATCGCCGAGGCGGCGGCGGCGAGCGACGCCCTGAGCATCGTCACGCCCACCACCACGCACTTCGACATCGCCAAGACGCTGCTGGAGCTGGGCCGGCACGTGCTCGTCGAGAAGCCGATGACGGAGCGCTCCGACCAGGCGGCGGAGCTGGTGAAGCTCGCCCACGACCGCGCGCTGGTGCTGCAAGTCGGCCACGTCGAGCGCTTCAACCCGGTCTTCAGCTACCTCGAAACCGCCGCGCCGGAGCCGCGCTTCATCGAGTGCCACCGCCTCTCGCCCTTCCCCGCGCGCAGCACGGACATCGGCGTCGTCCTCGACCTGATGATTCATGACCTCGACGTGGTGCTGGCCTTCGTGAAGTCGCCCTTGGTGAGCGTGGATGCCGTTGGAATTCCCGTCCTGAGCAAGTCCGAGGACATCGCGAACGCGCGGCTGCGCTTTGCCAACGGCTGCGTGGCGAACCTCACCGCCAGCCGCATCAGCCCGGAGCGGTTGCGGAAAATCCGCGTGTTCAGCGGCGGCGCACAGCCCAGCTACATCTCGCTGGATTACCGTGAGCAGAAAGGCTTCATCTTCCGGCTTGCCCGCGATGGCGAGTCGGAAAGCTCGCTGTTTAACAAACTGCTCGCCGCAAACGACTCCACCATCGTGAGCGAGTTCGCCGGGAAGAAAATCGTGCGCGAGCCGGTGCCCATCGCAAAGGACGAGCCGCTCAAGCTGGAGCTGGAGCACTTCGTCGAGTGCGTCCGCGAGCGGCGGACGCCCAAGGTCAGCGGCGCCTCGGCCAAGCATGCGCTGGACGTGGCGTTTGAGATTACGCGGCAAATCAACGCGGCACGACCGCATTAGCCCGTCTTCAAAACCTGTCTCCATGCCAAAGCCACTTTCTCTCCCACTCCTGCAAACGGAGGCGGCGGCCTTCGCCAAGTCCGAATCAAAGCACAGCGAGCCGGCTCTTTTCGGGGTCACGGACGGCAAGGCAGTCGGCACCTATCTGGAACACAAGTTTCAGACCGCCCTCCAAACCCGCTACGGGTATGCGCGGGGCAATTCCGCCAAAGGGATTGATTTCCCCGAGCTGGGCGTGGACATCAAGGTCACCAGCATCCGTCAGCCGCAGTCTTCCTGTCCCTTCCGCAGCGCGCGGCAAAAGGTTTACGGGCTGGGTTATTCGCTGCTGGTGTTGGTGTATGACAAGCGCGATGACGAAGCGGCCCGCACCGGAAGACTCGACATCCAGCACACCATCTTCGTCGAGAAAGAGCGGACGGCGGACTTCCAGACTACCTCCGGCTTGCTCCGGCTACTGGAGAACCACGCGAACCGCGATGACCTCCTGGCGTTCTTCGAGGAGCGGTTGCTGCCCGTGAGTGACATCGAAGCCGCCACCTTGGCCGACGAAATCATCCGCAACCCGCCGCAGCTCGGCTATCTGACCATCTCCAACGCGCTTCAGTGGCGGCTGCAATACAGCCGGGTCATTGAGCAAGCGGGGGCGGTCGGCGGCATCCTCCGACTCAAATGAAGCGCGCCGCACAGATTGAGTTCGGCGACTTCCAGACGCCGCTGGCGCTGGCGCGGACTGCGTGTCGGTTGCTCGTCGCGCGGGGCGAAGCGCCGAATTGGGTGGTGGAGCCGACCTGTGGCGTCGGGGGCTTTCTGACCGCTGCGGCCGAGGCGTTCCCTCGCGCGGAGTTGCGCGGCTGGGACATCAATCCGGGCTATGTGGCACAGGCGCTAGCGGCCGTTTCGGAAGCCGGAGCAACGACCCGCTCCCGCGTCGTGCAGCAGGACTTTTTCGCGCACGACTGGGAGGCAGAGCTGGCGGAGCTGCCGGGCCGGGTGCTCATTTTGGGAAATCCACCGTGGGTCACGAACGCGGCGGTGACCGTCGTCAACGGCAGCAACTTGCCCAGCAAGGAAAACTTCCTCGGCTTGCGTGGACTCGCCGCGCGCACGGGCAAGGCCAACTTCGACATCTCCGAGTGGATGCTCATCCGGCTGCTGCGCGCGCTGCGGAGCCGTCCCGCCACAATTGCCATGCTGTGCAAAACCGCCACCGCCCGGAAATGGCTGCGCTACGCGTGGCAGAATGCCGGGCAGGTGCGCGAGGCGGCGATGTATCGCATTGATGCGGCCGCGCACTTCGGCGCGGCGGTGGATGCCTGCTTGCTGGTGGCGCACACTGGCTCCGCCGGGCCGCAAGAGGCGGATGTCTTTGCTTCGCTGGCGGACCAGCGACCCGTGAGCCGCATGGGTTTGGCAGGGCAGGACTTGGTCGCGGACATTCCGACGTATCGGCAACTCCAGCACCTGGAGGGACTTTGTCCGTTCCGCTGGCGCTCCGGGCTGAAGCACGACTGCGCCAGTGTGATGGAGTTACGGCGGGGCGAGGATGGCCGCATGGAGAACAAGCTAGGCGAGCGGACGCGGCTGGAGCCGAACTATCTCTACCCGCTGCTGAAATGCACCGACCTCGCTCACGGTCGCGTCACCCCCGCGCGCTCCGTGTTGGTGACGCAACGGCGGGTGGGCGAGGACACCAGCGGCATCGCCGGCTGCGCGCCGCTCACCTGGCATTACCTCGAATCCCACCGCGCGAAATTCACCGCCCGGAAAAGCTCCATCTACGTGGGGCGGATGCCGTTTGCGCTGTTTGGCATTGGTGACTACGCCTTTGCCCCGTGGAAGGTGGCCGTCTCCGGTTTGCATCGGTCGGCGCGTTTCCAAGTCGTTGGCCCGGTCCACAACCGGCCCGTTTGCTTCGACGACACCTGCTATTACACGCCGTTCGAGGACGAAGCGCAGGCCCGGCTGGTGGCCGAAGTTCTGAACTCGGAGTGCTGCCAGTGGTTCCTGCACAGCCTGATTTTCCCCGAGAACAAACGCCCCATCACGGTGGAGCTGTTGCAGCGGTTGAACGTGAGCGCCATCGCGGAGGCGGCGGGATACGGTGGGGCTTGGCGGCGATTTCAGCGGGTGAATTACCAGTTCGCCACGCCTGTGCCGCAGATGGAACTCCTCATGGAGACCGCGACGCCGACCAAGCGCCCGCTGTCCAAGTTGCGGAAAAAGCTTCGTGCGGTCCACGGCGTATGAAATCAGATTCGCAAGGCAAAGTGGTCGTGGTCGGTGGCGGGGCCGCAGGTTTCTTCGGGGCCATCACCTGCGCGGAGGCGTTGCAGGGGCGCGGCTCGGTCACGTTGCTGGAGCGGGGGGCGCACTTTTTGCAGAAGGTCAAAGTCTCCGGCGGCGGGCGGTGCAACGTGACGCACGCGTGCTTCGAGCCGAAGGAGCTGGCGAAGCGGTATCCACGCGGCGGGCCGGCGCTCATCGGGGCGTTCCACCGGTTCCAGGCGGCGGACACGGTGAAGTGGTTCGAGGCGCGCGGCGTGGTGCTGAAGACGGAGGCGGATGGGCGGATGTTCCCGACCACGGACCAATCGCAGACGATTATCAACTGCCTCACGCAGGCGGCGCGGGCGGCGGGGGTGGCGTTGCGGACGGGCTGCGGGGTGGAACGGGTGGACCGGCGTGCGGAAGGCGGCTTTCGACTCACGCTCTCGAATGGCGAGGGGTTAGCGTGCGATGCGTTGCTGCTCGCCACGGGCGGGACGAAGGCGGGGGATTCGTTGGCGGCGGCGCTGGGGCATGCGATTGAGCCGCCGGTGCCGTCGTTGTTCACGTTTCACATCGCGGACCAGCGACTGGAAGGTTTGTCCGGGCTCGCGGTGGAGCGCGCGACGGTCAGCGTGGCAGGGACGAAGTTGAAGGAGACGGGGCCGGTGCTCATCACGCATTGGGGCTTGAGCGGGCCGGGGATTCTCCGACTGTCGGCGTGGGGCGCACGCGAGTTGGCGGCGTTCGCTTACACTTTTTCACTGAGCGTGAACTGGCTGCCGGAACACAACTTCGACAGCGTCATCGCGCTCGCGCAGGCGCAGCGCGGGCTGACGGGGGCGAGGCAGGTTTCCAACGTGGCGCTGGGCGGGCTGCCGTCGCGGCTGTGGGAACGGCTCGTGACTACGGCGGGCATCGCTCCACAAACGCAGTGGGCGGGGCTGAACAAGGCGCAGTTGCACGCGCTGGCGCGGCTGCTGGTGGAGTCGAAGTTCACCGTGACGGGCAAGAGCATGAACAAGGAGGAGTTCGTGACGTGCGGCGGCGTGCGGCTGGCGGAGGTGGATTTCAAGACGATGGCGAGCCGCGTCTGCCCCGGTTTGTATTTTGCGGGCGAGCTGCTGGACATTGATGGCATCACGGGGGGGTTCAACTTCCAGTCGGCCTGGACGACGGGCTGGCTGGCGGGGAACGCGATGGCCGGGCAGCTCGCAACAAAAGAGGTCTGAACCAATGGCAGAGACGAACATCATGGTCATCGCCGGCGAGCCGAGCGGCGATGCGCTGGCGGCGGAGCTGGTGCAGGCCTTGCGCGCGGAGGCGGAGTTCCATTCTCATCCCAAGGTGCCGGAACTGGCCTTCTTCGGCGCAGGCGGGCCGAGGCTGGCGGCGGCGGGCGTCGAGCTGGCCGTGGACCTGACGCAGCACGCGGTCATCGGACTGTGGGAGGTCATCAAGCACTACGGCCAGTTCCGGCGGCTCTTCGGCGACTTGCTGAAGCTGGCGGTGGAACGTGAACCCGACCTGCTGCTCTGCGTGGACTTCTCCGGTTTCAACCGCCGCTTCGCCCACGCCGTCCGCGCGAAGGCGGCTCGCACCAAGGGCCGGTGGAACCCGCGCATCGTGCAATACGTTTCGCCCCAGGTCTGGGCCTCGCGCCCCGGCCGCGCGACGAAGATGGCGGACGACTACGACCTGTTGCTCACCATCTTCCCGTTCGAGAAGGACTGGTATGCGCAGCGCGCGCCGAAGCTGAAGGTCGAGTTCGTCGGGCATCCGCTGCTGGACCGCTTTGCTGGATGGAACAAGCCGGAGCCCCGCCCCCGCCCGGTGCCCTACGAGCATCTCACGTTGTTGTTGCCCGGCAGCCGGCCGGGCGAACTCGCCCGCCACTTGCCGCCGATGCTGGACGCGGCGCGGCGCATTGGCGCGGAGGTGGACAGCGGTTTCCTGGTGGTGCTGCCGTCGGAGTCGTTGCTGCCAGCGTTCGCCCGCCACTGTCGGGCCTTCGCGATGGACCGGGCGAGCCTGCCGGACACCGCCGTCACGACGCTGGCTCAAACGCGCAACCTCGCCCGCCAGGTCTTCCGCGGGCTGGACGTGCAAGTGGGCCGCCTCCCGGAAGCCTTGTGCGCCGCCACCCTCGCCCTCGCCTCCACGGGCACAGTCACGATGGAGTGCGCGTTCTTCCGCGTGCCGACCATCGCGCTCTACAAGACCTCGTGGAGCACTTACCAGATTGGGAAACGCATCGTCACGGTCAAGTATCTGGCCATGCCGAACCTGCTGGCGGGCGAGGCGGTTTATCCCGAATTCGTGCAAGACGCGGCCACGGGCAAGAACCTCGCCGCCGCCGCGCTGGACCTGCTGCGCAACCCCGCGCTTCGCACCGAGATGAAGGCCAAGCTCGGCCCCATCATCGCTGCGCTCGGCTCTCCCGGCGCGAACGTGCGCGCCGCGAAAGCCGTGTGGAGGCTGTTGCAGTTAAGAGTTAAGAATTAAGAGTTAAGAATTTGGGGCAGGAGCCAGGAGGGGACCGTCGCTCGCTGACCGCTGACCGCTGCCTCCTGTCTCCTCACTTCTGACTTCTGTCGCCCGTCTCCTCCCCCTACGCTCCGCCGCGATGCGCCTCCTCGACCGCTACCTACTGCGCGAGTTGATGATTCCCCTGCTTTACTGCCTGGGCGGCTTCCTCATTTTTTTCATCTCTGCCGACCTGATGAATGAGCTGCCGATGCTCCAGGGCAAGGGCCTCAACGGTTGGGACATCGCGGAGTTCTACGTCTTCAAGCTGCCGGAGCTGCTCCCCACCGTGCTGCCGATGGGTCTGCTCCTCGCGCTCCTTTACGCACTGGCGCAGCACGGCAAGCACCACGAACTCGTTGCCATCCGCGCGGCGGGCGTGAGCTTGTGGCGGCTGGCCGCACCGTATCTGGCGGTCGGCGGCGCCTTCAGCGCGGGCCTGTTCGTCACCAGCGAAGTCATCGGCCCCCGCGCGCAGGACGCGGCCGAAGACGTATTGAACCGCTATCAGAACAAGCGCGAGCAGCAGACCGAACTCCAGTGGCGGCGGGACGTGAACTTCAACAACGACATGGCTGGCCACGAATGGAAAATCGCCGCCTACGGCCTCCACACGCATGAGATGCTTCGCGTGAACGTCACCTGGACCGGGCGCGATACCATCCGCCGCGTCCTCTTCGCCAACCGCGGCGGCTACACCAACGGCGTCTGGCACTTCACCGACGCTGAGCTGTGGACCTACGTGCCGCCGAATCCCGATCCCTTCCGCACGCGGACCAACCTCGTTGTCTTCGCGGAACTGGATGAATCGCCGCGCCTCATCCGCAGCGAAATCAAGGTCAACTCTCTGAGCGCCGTGCGGGCCGCGAAGAAACTGCGCTTCAGCCTCGAGGAGATACTCGACTACCAGCGGCTCCATCCGCGCCTCACCGGCAGCAAGGCCGACGAGTTGAACACGCAGTTCCATGGCCGGCTCGCGGCGCCGTTCACCTGCTTCGTGGTCGTGCTGCTCGCGCTGCCCTTCGGGGCCGCGCCGGGCCGGCGCAACGTCGCCATCGGCGTGGGCGTGAGCATCGGCATCGGGTTCGCGTTCTTCGTGGTGTCGAAGCTTACGCTCGTGCTGGGCACCGGCGGCCATGTGCCCGGCTGGCTGGCCGGCTGGACGCCGAATGTTCTCTTCGCCGCCGTCGGCATCGTGCTGACGCAGCGGCTGCGCTGATGAGCACCGAACTCGAACAACTCCGCGCCCGCTGCGAGCGGCTCGAACTGCTCAACCAAGTCGGCCACGTCCTCCACTCCACGCTCGATGCGCAGGAGGCGCTCCAGCTCATCCTGCGCGAGGCCGTGCGGCTTATGCGCGCGTCCAGCGGCTCCGTCGTGCTGGTGAACCCGACTTCGCGCTTCCTCGAAATTCAGGCCGCGCACGGCCTGCCGCCAGACCTCGCCAACTTCAAGCTCCCCATCGGCGTGGGCATCACCGGCTGGGTCGCGCGCACCGGCAAGCCCGCGCGCGTCGGCGACGTGACCAGCGACCCGCGCTATGTGCGCGTGCGCCCTGAAGTGCGCTCAGAACTCGCCGTGCCGCTCCTGCTCAACAACGAGGTGCGCGGCGTCTTGAACGTAGATTCCGAGCGCGCCGACGCCTTCACGGCGGACGACCAGAGCTTACTCGAAGAACTCTCGCTGCAAGCCGCGCGTGTCATTCAGAACACCTGGCTTTACGAGCAACTCCGCCTCAAAGCGCGGCTCTTCGAGTCGCTCGCCAGCGTCAGCCAGACCATCAACTCCACGCTCAACCTCGACGACGCCCTGCGCGTCATCACCCGCGAAGCCTGCCAACTCATGGACGCGAAGATGGCCTCACTGCTCCTGCTCGACGACAAGCGCGAGTGGCTCGACCTCCGCGCCAGCCACGGAGCCGGCGCGAACTATCTGACCAAGCCGCGCCTCAGCGTAGCCGAGAGTTTGGTCGGCAACGTCGTGCGCCGCCGCCGGCCCATCCAAGACGAGAACGTCCAGACCTCGGGCCGTTACCAGAACATCCCGATGGCCCGGCGCGAGGGCTTGGTGGCGATGTTGAGCGTGCCGCTGGTCTTCGGCGGACAGGCGTTGGGCGTGCTGAATGTTTATCGCGGCGAGCCGCACATTTTCCCGAACGAAGAAGTCCGCATCCTCGCCGCGCTCGCCGAGTTGTCCGGCATCGCCATCGAGAAGGCCCGACTCTACGAGCGCATCGTGGACGTGGAGGAACAGCTCCGGCAGAACGAACGTCTCTCCGCGCTGGGCCTGCTCGCCGCCGAGGTCGCGCA